>JAYEGO010000042.1:0-5831 GCA_034659155.1 Bacteroidota bacterium
GTCCAAAAAGCCTGGTTCTCGTCATCCTGAATTTAATTCAGGATCTGTAACTTACACAGTTTCAAACTGAACAGATTCTGAAACAAGTTCAGAATGACGTACTTTTTAACTTTTTGGACAGCCTCCTTTTTTTGAAAATACACAACTAAACTGCTCAACTCTAAACCCTCTAAACTACTCAACTCTCAAAATAATTTCACTATTTTGCGAAAGTGTTTTTTGATACGAATTAAAGTTCTATGTTAAAAAGGTCGCTTCAATCGGCAAATTCTTACCTGTCGATGGTGAAATTCAGCCACACCATTTTTGCCATGCCTTTTGCACTAATTGGGTTTTTTCTGGCTATAGGGTCAAATATTGAAGATATCAACCTGAAACTACTTGGCCTTATCATTCTTTGCATGGTCTTTGCAAGAAATGCTGCCATGGCATTTAACCGCTTTGCTGATAAAGAAATAGACCTGAAAAATCCTAGAACTTCCATACGGGAGATCCCTGCCGGGATAATAAAGCCCAGGTCAGCATTGCTATTTACCATAATCAATGCTTTGTTATTTATGGCAACTACCTGGTTTATAAACCCTCTTACATTCAAACTATCTCCGGTAGCTCTTTTTGTAGTCATGGGATACAGCCTAACAAAAAAGTTTACAGCCCTCTGTCATTTCATCCTTGGAATTGGACTGTCGCTGGCCCCAATTGGAGCTTATATCTCAGTCACTGGAAAGTTTGAACTTTTACCCTTAATATACTCCATGGTTGTTTTTACCTGGGTAAGTGGATTCGATATTATTTATGCACTTCAGGACCAGAAATTTGACAGGCATGAAAACCTTAAATCCATACCTGTACTGATAGGTAAGAGTAAAGCACTTACACTTTCTACAATCCTGCACTTTTTTACGGCACTACTGGTGATCCTTGCGGGAATCAATGGAGGTCAAGGCAGCTATTACTGGATAGGAGAATTAATCTTTATTTCCCTGCTTTTTTACCAACATTTACTGGTCAAGCCAGATGACCTGAGCAAGGTTAATCTTGCATTTTTTACAACCAACGGGATTGCCAGTGTGCTATTTGCTCTTTTTACCATCCTGGATTTGTATATTTGAAAACCAGATTGCATTCTCTTTTAGTACAAAATTTGAGTGCAGACAGGCTAAATGAACTACCTCGTAGCAAAGCTGACGAGGTATCAAGATAGGAATTTGTTTTCAAAACGATGCAAGCATCGGAGTATTATACTCATTTATCCCGATACGCTACACTATCGGGATTCCTGCCTGCCGGCAGGTAGGCGTTCAACTTACAAATTTCAATGCACTATGTTTTTGAAAATTGAGTTTCACGAATAAACTGGTCCCCTGACGGTAACTCAATTCTATATTCTTCGAATCTTAGTGATACCATTTCAAATTATTACCTGAATAATAAAAACTTCAGAATTGATGTAATCTTTATATCAAATATATATTTGTACCTTTGTTTTCTCATACTCTATTATTAACCTAATAAAACCCCTTATTATGAAAAAATTTGGATTATTTTTAGCACTCTTTGCCTTTGTTGGATTTATCAGTTTAAATTCATGTACTCAAAAGCCTAAAGCTGAAGAAGCTACAGAAGAAGTTGCTCCTGCAGAAGAAGCTGTTGAGGAAGTAACCGACACAACCGCAGTTGAAGAAGTTGAAGAAGCTACAGAAGCTACAGAAGAAGAAGCTTCAACCGAGTAGTAGTTAAAGCGTTTTAAAAAGATAGAGGTGCCCGGTAAGGCACCTTTTTTTTATTTTCTCACAACAAACAGGAAGTCACTTCCTGGTTCATTATCTCCAAACTCCCCGTAGCGAGGTTGTGGTTCAACCTTTTCAATATAGGGAAGAATCTCATTCACAGTGACTATTCCATCCCCACCACCGTAATTCCTCAATGCTTCAAGAAATTTCCTCATGAAAGGGGAATGGTGTCCGGGGCGGCCATCCGGAACATATTCATTCCCGCCTGATGTAAGATACAGGCGGGTTTTGTACTTACTTTTCCGCTCAATAAAATCTTCGGTTGAGATTTCCTCATACATCGCTGCTCCTCGATGAGAACTGGCAATCAAGGGGTCAAAAGTGCCGCCAAAACAAACATCCATAACAAGAAATACATGATCACAGGGAATATTATTGATCATGGTCCTGAGGTTAGAATGAGATAAGTAGGAAGTTTTTGTTTCATCACTCGACTTTGAATCCTTCGAAATAACATAGCCTTCCTTAAAAATGCGGTCGTATGTGCCATGACCTGCAAAAAAAATAAACAACTGATCCTGGGAAGTATACTTCATCTTTGCATACTCCCTTATTTTTTTCACAGTTTCATTCAAGGTAGGATTTTCAACAAGCTCTACGATTACCTTATAATTATTTATAAACTCGGCAGACAGGGAACTTGCATCCACAACAGGATTAATCAATTCAGAATAGGAATCATAAATATTAGTCGCAAAGAGTAAAGCCCGTGTAACCTTCTGACCTTCCATCACTTCACTGCCGGCACTTCCTGAAAGACCGGTGTCAACCATTCTTCTTTCATCAATACCGGATTCTCCGTTTTTCAAAAGAAATGGATTTTCCAGAGGGATAAGAGGATATTTCTTGCCGCTCACAGGATGAACCAGTTTAAAATCTTCGTACGAAAACGCTATTTCACCTTTATCTTTTACCTTCCAGGCCAGTATATGTGCCTTCTTCCATGAATTTTTAAATTGTCTTGCAGCTTCCAAAGGTATACTCACTCCCGCTTCCGTCTCCATAAACCTGATTTTATAGATCTGCCTGTCTGCATTATACCCAATAATTCCCTGGATTGGGATCTTTATATTTCCTCCCGGTGCAGGGCTAATATTATATACCTTTTCCATATATTCCTGGAGAAAAGAAAGGCTTGTTTCTGCAAGCTCCTGCCTTCGATTATTAAAACTTTCAGTAGTTTCAAATTCATCTTTGGGTAAAAGTAGTTTCGGATCTATTTTTTTCTTAATCCCCAAAAGAAACTCAGGAAGAAGCATCCTCTTCTGGGCGAGGGTCAATTCATTAAACATATATTTTGCAACCCTTGACCGTAATGATGGATCAACTCCCGAAACTTCCCATATATAAGCTGTTTTATCTGCACTACTGGAACAAAGAAACTGCCCGTCTTCACTAAAGCTTAATTTAAAGACATTAGCTGTATGCCGGTATATGGACTCCATCTCCCTGAAAGTTCCATGATCCATTTTCCATATCCTTACTTCCCTGTAATAAGGTGCTGCCAGGAAATCTCCTGTTGGACTATATGCCAAACCTCCATACTGGAAATTTCCTTTCAGGGAATCGCTTTTTTCATAATGCTTGTTTTTCTGATTCCAAAAATATATATAATCAGAATTTGCGGATATAAGATTATAGCTTCCCGGTTGGAACAATACCTGGTAAATAAACCCTCTACCACCCTCAATAGTATTGTATAACTTATAAGTTCCACTCTCATATGCATATATGTGAATCCTGCTATCATTAGCGCAACTTGCAAGCAGTTTATCATCAAAACTAAAAGCCAAGGACTGAACTTCAGAGCTATGATCTTCAAAACGATCAAGAACCTGATAATCTGATCCATGGACATCCCATATCCATACAGACTTATCGTAGGATGCAGTTGCAAGATATTTGCCATTGTGACTATATACCAAGTCGTTAATAAAGGATGACTGACCGGTAAGTACAGCTACAATATTCATGTCTGTAAGACTCAAAATGGCAACGTCATTGCGGCTTTTGTACTTTGAAAAAGCAAGGTATTCCTCATCTGGTGAAAAACTTATATCTCCTGCATAAGATTCAGGGTTTCCCTGGTGCTCAAAAACTTTTCGCCAGTTTTTGTCATAAACTTCAATAGTATTGTTGCTATATGTAATAGCGAAATAATTCCGGAAAGGAGAAAATTGCACATCAAATGGGTTTGATTCCTCGGATCGGAATCCCTTTTTCTCTTTGTATGCAAATTCCTGGGAATGTATTATAAGCGGCATGCAGAAAAGAAAAAATATCAATACGTACTGTTGAATTCCCCTCATTTCATACTATTTCTTTAGACAGATTCTTTCAACGAATTTAAGTAAAGATGTCAGAATTGTCAAACTATTTACATATAATGCCAGTGAAGGCTCGGGATAAAAGTAAAAATAATGTAAGCAAGGCTATACAGACCCTAGGCCTGAAATAATTTTAACACATGGTAACACCATGTATTACCATCAATGCAGTATTGACCCCCTTCAGGGATCAGTTACAGGATTCGTTGTATCCGCCCCGTACCGGGACGGTTATTTAAATTTAGCCACTTTGTGGCAAAAAAAGAAAAGCTTAACTACCTTATTTATTAAATCTTTGAGTGATATAGGTGCTGATTTCCTTGAGCGACTTTATCTCCTGTGAACTGTTCCCGGAGCGTACATAAAACTTTTCAGCCTTATTACCATTCTTATCTGTAACTGCCAGGTAAACCGGTTCAGAGCTTTTCTCTATTTCAATGGTACAAACATAACTTCCCATCACTTGCGCAAAATTAATAATAAGTTGATTGGTAGAAAAGCTAATACCAAAATGTGTATTTAAAAGGTTCCTGAGGTGAATTTCAAAAAAATCAGGACCAAATCTTTTTAAAGTTTTAAAATCCTTTTCTATCCCGAGAATCTGGCTTTCATCATCCACACCAATGATCAGCATACCACCTTCCCCATTACTGAAAGCGGCAATCGTTTTGAATACTACTTCCTCCAGCCTGGGATTTACTTTTTCCTGCTGGTAGTCCCATCTTAAAGAAGATTTAAATTCAAGTTTATTCCCCTCTCCTTTCTCTATCAACTCAGGCAGATCTGTTTCTGTCACGTCAGAGCTCCCTTTCTTCCCAATTTTCTCTGAAGATCCAGGGTTTTTCTTCTTCCAAACATAAAAGCTTATAGTTCCTAAAATAAGAAAGGCCAACAGTAAAAATAGTAGAAACTGGTTTTTTCTCAATTTACCTAAAAGTAACTCCCCTTCTCTCAAAGCAATACCATATTGGATAGTCCTTTCATGTATTTTTACCTGGTCAATATGCACCCACCATGGCTCTTCATTTAAGAAAAAAGTAAATGTTTGAGCAGAATCTGATTGAAACAGTGAAAGATCGCTTTTTATCCTGGCAAGAACCTCATCTTTAGATATCGTATCACTTTTATCATTCCTGGAAAAAACAATGCTATCTTTTGAACTTGCGGGTATATTTACAAAGTCCCCATCGTCTGAAAGAATGAATAAACGTCTTTCATGATACCAGTTGTATTTTCTCATTGCCTTGACCAGGTGTTTTGCCGGAACCTCAAATGCAAGGGCACTATGTTGGTTTCCCTCCTTTGGCATCCATGCTATGGCACCTGTAAATACAGGTTCTTTAACAAAAACCGATTGATACTGTCCTTCCCAGTATATTTGTTCTTTCCCAATATATGTATGGCTTCCTTCATACCAGTCCTGGTTTACAAGATCATTAGAAAGCACTTCATTCCATTGATTCATTATTTCACCGGGTCTGGAAAATCGCTTCCACTGGTACACAGAATCTGAAAGAGATCTCCCAAACCTTATACTGCTTACATAAGTTTTTCTATCCCTGTAAAAAACAAATTCACCTTTATCTCCATTTTTAAAAAATGCTGTTGAATAAATTGGATGTTGCTCGAAAAATTTATAAAAATTCAGTTGTAGGGAATCTTCATTCCATAAGCTATGTGATTTATCGCTCACCGCACTCTGAATTTTCAT
>JAYEGO010000043.1:0-5809 GCA_034659155.1 Bacteroidota bacterium
ATTATTATAGGAAAACAACAAAACTTAAATACTATATTTATTTAGATTTTATATTATTTTGTAATTATGTACTGCCCAATTCCGTTGAAACTCTTTTGCTCTGAAAGAGCTATCTGTATCAGCATAGGACGAAGTCCTATGGTTTTGTAAATATAACAAAAGTAGGGCTGAAAGTCCGACATGTATGTTTTTACTGGTAAATCTGTAAATTATGATGAGAGATATGTTTGGGATTAACCATAGGTGTCAATTATCGTGTTAAATATTTATTACCTGTCGGACCTTCAGTCCTAAAACATTTTTTCCTGTTTAGTCCATAGGGCTTATCGCCCTATGCTAATACGTGAGGCTGTCCAAAAAGTTAAAAAGTACGTCATTCTGAACTTGTTTCAGAATCTGTTAAGTTTGAAACTGTGTAAGTTACAGATCCTGAATTAAATTCAGGATGACGAGAACCAGGCTTTTTGGACACCCTCTTCAAAGTAGCATATGTAGTATAAATAGTACGCTTTAGCGTACTTTTCAAAGCACATTTATCATTGTTAATCTGAATAGTCTAGAATTAACCTAACAAATTCTTATAGATATTAAGGTTTTCTTCGTCAAAAACAGCGAATGTCACAGATTTAATCTCCTGATGCTTCTCAAGAAAAGATTGTACTTCACGAATGGCAATACGCGCAGCCCTACCTTTTGGGAATCCATAAACACCGGTACTGATATTCGGGAAAGCAATAGTCTCAACATTGTCTTTGAGGGCTAGCAGCAGACTATTCTTGTAAGCATCTGCAAGCAGCTCTTCTTCTTTATTTTTGCCCCCATTCCAAACCGGGCCTACAGTGTGAATCACTTTCTGTGTAGGTAATCTATAGGCCCCGGTAATTTTTGCTTCTCCTGTTTCACAACCATTCAAGGCTTTGCATTCTTCAAGAAGCTCGGGTCCGGCAGCACGATGGATAGCTCCGTCTACACCACCACCACCCAAAAGACTCTTATTAGCGGCATTTACAATGGCATCTACTTTTAACCTGGTAATATCTGTTTGTTCAACCTTGATTCTGTCCATGATTTATCGAATCTGCGCTCCAAGTTTTTCTGTATATACTTTGATCAGCCTGTTCATTATGCCATCAATTCGTTTATCTGTTAATGTTTTTTCATAATCCTGAAGAATGAAACTTACAGCATATGATTTTTTTCCTTTCTCAAGTTTTTCTCCCCTGAATACATCAAAGATCTGGATTCTTCTTAAAATTTTATTATCGGTTTGAAAAGCCAGTTCTTTGATTTGCTCAAACTCGATTCCTTCATCCAATAATAATGCCAGGTCGCGCTTAACCTCAGGGTAGCGGGGCAGGCTTTTGAACTTTATTTGCTTATTGGAGATAATTTGAATTAAAGTGTCAAATTGTATCTCTGCAAAAAACACATCCTGCTCAATTTCAAAAGGTGCCAGTGTATTTTTTGATATGCTTCCGATTTGCACAAACTCTTGTCCATGGTAAGTGTAGTTTTCTCCTTCAGTGAAGATCTTGCTCACTTTAGTGGATATCTTCAATTCATTATCAGTAACTCCAAGCCTTTGAAAAATAAGTTGCAAAATGCCTTTGAGTGTATAGAAATCTGCCTTTTGAACTTTTGAATTCCAGGATTCATTATTCTTATTACCGGTTAAAAATAAGGCAAGCTTCTCCTGCTCATTGTATTGTTTTAGTTTATTTTGTCCTGAAGCAGAAGGCAAAAATTGGTAAGAATTCCCAAATTCAAAGAATTTTAAATTTGCACGTTTCCTGTTTGTGTTGTAAATAATTGCTTCCAATCCGCCAAACAGAAGTGATTGCCTCATTACATTAAGATCTATACTCAATGGGTTCTGTAGTTTCACTGATTTTTTTGCATTAAAAGCATTATTTTCTTCATAGTAGCTTTCCTTAGTCAATGAATTCGACATAATCTCAAAAAATCCATTTGCAACAAGAAGGTCTGAAAGCTGGTTGATAATTTTTTCTTTATCCGGTTTTACCAGATGATTTATGCTGCTGCTACCATGTTTATTAGGGGCAACCTGATTATAACCAAAGATCCTGAGAACTTCTTCAATAACATCAGCTTCCCGGGTAACATCTACTCTGTAAAGGGGCACACTTAGCTGAAGGCTGCTGGCAGATTCTTTAATGATCTTAAAATCAAGGGAACTTAAAATGCTCTTAACTTTTTTTACCGGTATTTCTATGCCAATAAGATGGTTCAGATTAGTAAAGAAAAGTTCAACCTTCCGGGGTGTAAAGGGTTTAAGATATACATCCTGTATTGGAGAACTTATTTTTCCACCTGCAATTTCTTTGATCAACAGGGCTGCTCTTTTAAGGGCATAAATGGTCATCTCAGGATCAGCTCCTCTTTCAAAGCGAAATGAAGCATCGGTATTAAGAACATGTCGCCGGGCAGTTTTCCGGATATATATAGGATCGAAACAAGCACTTTCAAGAAAGATTGCATTTGTTTTTTCACTTACCCCCGATTCAATTCCTCCAAGTACTCCGCCAATACACATTCCATCTTTTTCATTACAAATCATTAGATCCTGCCCAGACAATTTCCTTTCTTCTCCATCCAGACTAATAAATGTGCTTCCCTGTTTTAGGGTTTTTACAATAATCTTATGGCCCTTAATTTGTGCTGCATCAAAAGCATGGAGTGGCTGGCCTGTTTCATGTAAAACATAGTTACTTATGTCAACTACATTGTTAATGGGGCTCAAACCAATTGATTTCAGCCTGTTTTGTAACCATTCCGGGGAAGGCCCAACTTTGAGTCCTGAAATTGTAAGCCCGGAATAACGGGGGCAGGCTTTTTTATTTTCAACCTCAACAGGAATAATAAGATTCTGGTTATCAACTGCAAAATCTTCAATTCCGGAAAGGTTTGCTTCAGTAGTTTTAAACTGGTTGAGGTAGGCTGCCAGGTCACGTGCAACTCCAAAATGTGAGGCTCCATCAATTCTGTTTGGAGTAAGTCCGATCTCGAAAATGGTGTCTTCCTGAATATTAAAATAGCTGCGTGCTTTTGTTCCTACAGGTGTTTTTGGATCCAACACCATGATTCCATCATGAGAATTTCCCAGCCCCAATTCGTCTTCTGCACATATCATTCCCTCTGAAGTCTCTCCACGAATTTTTGTTTCCTTAATCACAAAAGATTCTTCTCCTTTATACAGGGTACTTCCAATAGTGGCAACGGGGACTTTCTGTCCCTCCTTCACATTGGGAGCTCCACATACTATTGCAGAAATTTTGCCATTTCCCAGGTTTACCTCAGTAAGAGTGAGTTTATCCGCATTTGGGTGCTTGCGAACAGAAATCACCTCGCCGATTACAATCCCTTCCAGGCCACCCTTAACTGTTTCAAATTGCTCCATTCCTTCTACCTCAAGTCCGGTATTGGTAAGTATTTCTGATACTTCCATCGGGTCGAGATCAACATTTATATAATCTTTGAGCCAGTTGTATGAAATTTTCAAAATGAATAGAATTTATGATTAACAAAATTACTCCCCGGGAATAATCAATTCTGATTTCAGATTCCTATAATCCTGAGGACGAAAGCACAAAAATAAGGATTTTTCCGGTCAAGTTATATACCTTCTGTATCTTTCCTATATTCCATACTTTTTCCATTCGTGTATTCGTCTTCCGCCAAAGGCGGGCTTGTCTTAAAAGTCATGTTTGTATAAAATGTTTTGCCCCTAGGTTTATGACCCAGACCGTAAGCGTCAAGGGCATTAAGTCTTGTAGCAGAATAATTCCTGAATCAAAAATTCTTTTTCTTTCTTACTCTTCGGCTTTTGACCTCTGACTCTTCGACCTTGAATGCTTGTAGCTTATGCTTATTTAAATATCTTTGTAAATCTTAATTAGAAGCGAGATTATGGCAAAGGAAAAACCACTGATACTAATAACAAACGACGATAGCATACATGCAGGAGGATTAAAAACTTTAATTGAAGTAGCCTGTGAATTGGGTGATGTGATAGTGGTTGCGCCTGAAGATAGTCAGTCCGGGATGTCGCATGCAATTACTATAAAGCAGCCCATCAGGGTAACAAAAAAATCAGAAGAGAATGGGCTAATTATATATACTTGTTCAGGAACCCCTGTTGATTGTGTGAAGCTTGCCTTAAATCAATTGCTTGACAGGAAACCTGATTTGCTCTTATCAGGTATTAATCATGGATCTAATGCCTCTGTCAGTGTGATTTATTCAGGAACAATGGCTGCTGCAATTGAGGGAGGAGTAAATGGCATTCATTCTGTTGGTTTTTCATTACTTGATTATTCACCCGATGCAAATTTCCAGGCAGCCGGGAAAATTGCAAAAAGAATATTAAAGGAGGTTTTAAATAATGGTATCCCCACAGAAATTTGTCTTAATGTAAATATCCCGGCTATTCCTGAAGCTGAAATTAAAGGGGTAAAGATTTGCAGACAAACCAAAGGGTATTGGCAGGAGGAATTTGATAAAAGGACAGACCCCTTTAACAGGGATTATTTCTGGCTCACAGGTTATTTTAATAATAATGAGCCAGACGCACAAGACACTGATGAATGGGCCCTTAAAAATGGCTATGCCTCAATCGTTCCCATACGAGTTGATTTCACTTGTTTTGACTACATTAAGGAACTCAAAAAACGAAATTTCTAATTTTAGTCACTTTGGTCATTTTCACCCATTTTAGTCACTCTAGTCACTTCAAATATTAGGCGATAATTATTTTTTAAAGTATGGAAGTAAATGAAAAACAAGTACAATAGTCAGGCACTGGGTTTTATTACAGGACTTATTTTGCCTGTAATTAGTTTTCTTGTGATTTTTCTTATAATGTCCGGCACTCAAAGTCTGGCGGAATATTTGGACAGGCTGGTTTCTTTTCATATTCTGACCAAGTTTTTAAGTCTTTCGGTTATTCCCAACCTTCTTTTGTTTTACTTTTTTATTTGGAAAAATTTCCAGTATTCATATCGTGGTGTCGTTGGAGCTACAATCATAGCTGCCATAGTGATCTTGATTTTACAGATTGCCTTGTAAGGTTTTTGTTTGGCTAAAAATCATTCTATTTTTGTAGATCAATTAAACTATATGCTTACTCTTTTAAGAAAAGAAATTAATACCTTTTTCAGCAGCTTGTCTGGGTTTGTTGTAATTGTTGTTTTTCTTCTGGCCAACAGTTTGTTCATATGGGTATTCCCTGGTGAGTTAAATGTTCTTGACAGTGGCTATGCCGACCTGGAAGCACTGTTCATCATCGCTCCCTGGGTTTTTCTCTTTCTTATACCGGCAATTACAATGCGTTTATTTGCGGATGAGAAAAGGACAGGAACCCTTGAACTTTTGTTTACCAAACCTCTTGGGAATCTTCAGATTATTTTAGGAAAATACTTTGCCGGTCTGACACTGGTATTGCTTTCACTCCTGCCAACTCTTGTTTATTTTGCATCAGTATGGTACCTGGGGAACCCGGTTGGAAATATTGATGTGGGAGGGTTTTGGGGCTCGTATATCGGTTTGTTTTTTCTAGCTGCAATTTATGTTTCTATTGGAGTCTTCACATCCTCCATTACCGAGAATCAGATCATTGCATTTATTTCTGCTATGTTATTGAGTTTTCTCCTTTATGCAGGTATGGATTATTTGAGCTCTTTGCCTGTATTTCAAACATCTAATCAATGGTTAATAGGAATTGGGATTAATGAGCATTATAGTTCTATGAGCAGGGGGGTAATTGACTCAAGGGATATTGTATATTTTGTTA
>JAYEGO010000044.1:0-1194 GCA_034659155.1 Bacteroidota bacterium
TGTCCCTGGTGGGTGGAATATTTGGACTTTTACTGGTTTTAACAGGTACTGTAGTAATGCGAATAGTTTTAGATGTGAATATTACCCTGACTTTTGGAAATATTTTCAAGGCTATGTGCATTTCAGGTATCATTGGAGTGATTTCCGGTTATTCTCCTGCCCAATCAGCTTCCAAACTTGATCCTGTGGAAGCTATGGGAGCTACTTTTTAGAACCCATTACTGAAAATCAAAAGATCCCATACAGAATTCTTCCTAGCATTAGGTAAAGGAATAAGCCCATTATATCGTTCAGTGTAGTGATAAATGGACCTGTGGCAAGGGCCGGATCAATTTTTACCTTATCCAGAAACAAGGGAATAAATGTTCCAAACAGGGAGGCAAAAATTATTACAGAAAATAAAGCAATACTAACAGTAAGTGTAAGTGCAAACTCAGGACTTGTAAAGTAATTGTATACAAAAATCAAGGCTGAAAGAACTAAACCATTAATTGTGGCTACGGAAAGTTCTTTAAGCAATCTATTGTAGGTGGTTCCAATTCCAAGGGTATTATTAGCCAAACCCTGGACAATGATAGCTGACGACTGAACACCTACATTTCCTCCCATAGCAGCGATCAGTGGAATAAAAAATGCCATTTCAGGATAAGTGCCAAGATCAAATTCGTAAATTCCAATTACCTTGGCAACCAGAACACCTCCAATCAAGCCAATTAATAGCCAGGGTATTCGTGCCCTGGTTAGTAACCATATGCTATCTGATGATTCAATATCTTCTAAAATACCGGAAGCCATCTGGTAATCCTTTTCGGCTTCTTCCTTAATAACATCCACCACATCATCAATGGTAATTCGTCCAAGTAAGCGTCCCAGGGAATCGATTACGGGAAGAGCAACCAAATCATATTTATCCATGATATTAGCAACTTCTTCTGATGGAGTTTCGGTCTTGACAGAAATAATTTCTGTATTTGCAATATCCTTTATTTTTTTTCGGTTATCACTGAGTAACATTTTTTTTAAGGATACTGTACCTTTAAGCTTTTCATCATCATCAACCACATATACATAATACACTTCATCAATCTTATCCACCTGTTTTCTCATTTCTATCAAACAGGTATTAAGTGTCCAGTTTTCATTTACCTTGATTAATTCTTTGGCCATCAAACCACCGGCACTGTCTTCATCATA
>JAYEGO010000044.1:1294-20080 GCA_034659155.1 Bacteroidota bacterium
CATAATACACTTCATCAATCTTATCCACCTGTTTTCTCATTTCTATCAAACAGGTATTAAGTGTCCAGTTTTCATTTACCTTGATTAATTCTTTGGCCATCAAACCACCGGCACTGTCTTCATCATATGCCAATAAATCAGCAATGTGGCCAGCTTGTTCAATATCCTTGATATGAGCAAGGATCTCCTCTTGTTTTTCTTCATCAAGGACACCAATAACATCAGCAGCATCATCTGAATCCATCTTGTCAATGAATTGTTTCGCAATTACATCTCCAGGAATGGCATTTAAAAATTTTTCTTTATCGTCTTCATCCAGTTCGGCAATTACATCGGCGGCCTTATCACTATCAAGCAGAAGGTATAGGTATTTAGCTTCTTCAATGTTCAACTCATCATAAATCTCGGCAATATCAACCGCATGCAGACTGTTCAATAATTCCCGGGCAGCATTATTGTCACGTTTGTCAATACTTAACCGGATTTCTGCAATGAATTGTTTTGTAAGATCAAAAGGCATATCGTTTAGATTTTAATACCTGAAATCTACTCAATTTCCGTTAAATGTGATTCAACCCATTGAGTGAGGATTATGAATTCCTCAATTCCTAATTGTTCAGGTCTTTTTGTTAATAAAGGATGACTTTTTTGTAAAGGTAATAATATGTTTTTTAAAGAGTTCCTCAACATTTTTCTTCTCTGGTTAAAGCCGGTTTTCACAATTTTAAAAAACAACTTTTCATCACAGGGAAGTTCATCCCTTTTATTGCGATCTAAGCGTATAACTGCTGATTGTACCCTGGGTGGTGGATCAAATACTTTTTCACTTACTGAAAACAGAATGCTTACATTGTAAAAAGTCTGTAGTAGTACACTCAAAATTCCATAAGTTTTTGATCCGGGACCGGAAGCAATTCTTTCCGCAACTTCTTTCTGTATCATACACACCACTTGTGGAACCAGATTTCGATAATTCAAGACCCGGAAGAAAATTTGACTTGAGATATTATAAGGAAAGTTGCCAATAAGAAGAAATGGCTCAGTCCAAATGTCAGAAATGGTAATACTTAAAAAATCATCATGAATAATTCTTTCATTTAGTTCAGGAAATTCTGCTGTTAAATAATTCACAGCAGATTCATCAATTTCAATAAGTTTCAATTTTATTTCAGCAAGCTGCATAAGGTAGGTGGTAAGTATTCCTTTACCCGGCCCAAGCTCAAGAATATTTTTGCAATTCTCATATTCCAGTGAGTTGACTATTTTCCTGGCAATATTATGGTCAGTGAGAAAATGTTGCCCTAATGATTTTTTAGGCCTTATTGTTTTCATCTATCTATATTTTATTTCCTAAAATTCAGAAATCTTCTGTTGAAATCAAAAGGGTATTTATATTTTTGTTTTCTTGTATTATTTAAAACAACATGATCAATATAAGCAAAAGGAGTAATTGCTGCATAATTTGTCGTTCTTGGTGTCTGCTCTTCTTTTTTTACCACCAAATCACTATGGTTCCAATCTGCCTGCAGACAGGATTTTGCAAAGTGTAAGATATTATTAGGTTTAGTAACAGGAATATGAATAATAGTTTCCAGAAATATAATTTTGATGAAATAGTTTCCAGGGAAAATACCTTCAGTGTTAAATATGATGGGAGGGAAAAGTATTTTGGATCTAGCGATCTTATTCCCATGTGGGTTGCTGATATGGATTTTAAAACACCTCATTTTGTGACAGAGGCTGTTAAACAAAGAGCAGAGCAAGAAATTTACGGATATTCATTCAGACCGGATCTATATTTTGAGTCTATTATCTCCTGGTTTTCAAGGAGACATGACTGGACAATTGAAAGAGAATGGATAAATTTCACTCCCGGAATTGTTCCGGCATTAAATATACTCATACAGACATTTACCACTGAGGAAGAAAAGATACTCGTTCAACCTCCTGTTTACCATCCCTTTTTCTCAGCTATTGAAAACAATCACAGGGAGCTGGTAATCAATCCACTGGTGCTTGAGAACGGGAGATATAAAATGGATTTTCAGGATATGGATGCTAAGCTTGCCACGGGCGTTAAGATGATTTTATTTTCCAATCCTCATAATCCGGTTGGCAGGGCCTGGGAAGCTGAAGAGCTGAAAACATTTGGAAACTTGTGTCGAAAGCACGATGTTCTGGTTGTATCTGATGAAATTCATTGCGATTTGGTTTTACCGGCATTCAAACATTCTCCTCTGGCCAGAGTATTTAAAGAATACAGTGAAAAAATCATAACATGTATCGCTCCCAGTAAAACCTTTAACCTGGCAGGCCTGGCTACTTCTTCAATCATTATTGAGAATGAGAAGATTAGAGAGCAGTATGCTGAAATGATTGAGAAATTACATATAGGTATGGGTAATTTATTTGGAACAACAGCTTCTATTGCCGCATATACCAAAGGTGACGACTGGCTTGATCAACTTATGATTTATATTCAGGAAAATGTAGATCTTGTTCAGGATTTCCTGGTAAAAAGAATCCCTGAAGTTCATTTGATAAAACCTGAAGCAACATATCTGCTCTGGCTTGATTTCAGAGATCTGAAAATAGAAAAATCCAGTTTGAAAGAATTTATGATCCATACAGCCAAACTTGGATTTAACGATGGGAGCACTTTTAGAAATGGTGGAGATGGATTCCAGAGGATGAATGTAGCCTGTCCACGACAAACTGTTGAAAATGCACTGGTAAGACTTGAAATTGCCGTAAATAAACTAAAGACTTAATCTACCATGAATGTTTTACAGAATGTTAAGTTAATCCTGGAAGATGGAACAGAGTACTTTGGGAAATCCTTTGGAGCCAAAAAATCTGTTGGAGGAGAAGTGGTATTTAACACTGCCATGACAGGTTATCCTGAAAGTCTTACAGACCCCAGTTACAAAGGACAGATACTGGTTTTAACATATCCGCTTATTGGAAATTATGGAACCCCGGTTGTGGAAAAGGAAAACCAAATGTTGAAGTATTACGAGTCAGACAGGATACATATTTCAGGGATGGTTGTTTCAGATTATTCATTTGAGTATAGTCACTGGAATGCCGAGGGAAGCCTGGCAGACTGGCTGGTGAAAAATTCAGTTCCCGGTATTTATGGAATCGATACCCGGGCACTTACCAAAAGATTAAGGGAAAGTGGAACCATGCTTGGAAAAATCGTTTACCAGGAGGAAGATGTTGAATGGCATGATCCAAACAAGGAAAATCTTGTAGCCATGGTTAGCATCAACAAGAAAGAGGTATATGGAAATGGTAAAACCCGGGTGCTTCTTGTTGATTGCGGTGTAAAAAATAATATTATCAGGTATCTTTTAGAAAAGGACACCACTGTAGTGCGGGTGCCCTGGGATTATGATTTCAGCAATGAGGAATTTGACGGGCTTTTCATTTCAAATGGACCAGGAGATCCAAAGATGTGTGAAACAACTATAGCCCATTTGTCAGTTGCCTTGAAGAAGGATAAACCTGTCTTTGGGATTTGCCTTGGAAATCAATTGCTGGCTCTTGCATCCGGAGCCGATACTTATAAATTGAAATATGGCCATAGAAGCCACAATCAACCGGTTTTGAGATCAGGAACCAAAAAAGCATATATTACCTCCCAGAATCATGGTTTTGCTGTAGATAATAATTCTTTGAATAAGGATTGGGAACCTTTGTTCATAAATATTAACGATGGAACAAATGAAGGTATGAAGCATAAAACCAAACCAATCTTTTCTACGCAGTTTCACCCTGAAGCTTCAGGAGGCCCAACAGATACAGCCTTCCTGTTTGATGATTTTATTGAAATGATGGAATTACATAAATTAAAGTAATTATTCCAGCAAGGCTTGAATTGCATGCTGCGCTTTTAGAAAGTTTATTTCCTGTGATAAGCTTTCCATTTTTTGTTTTATCTCGTTATTACACAGATTGCCTGAACTCCCCTCATGCGTATGATTTACGTTTTTATTTGGCTTAAAATTGTCTTTGGCAATTGATTCAGCAACCTCATTATATGCTTCCCTGAACGGAACTCCCTCAGTAACCTTTTTATTAATTTCTTCAACACTGAATATATATTGATACCGCTTATCGTCAAGAATATGCTGATCAAACTCTATGGTTTTCAATATTTCAGTGGTAATTTGAATGCAATCTTTGAGTATTGTAAATGCTGGCATGTAGCTCTCTTTAAGTATTTGATAGTCCCTGTGATATCCTGTTGGGAGATTCCCGCTTATCAGGGCAATCTCATTTGGCAAAGCCTGGATTTTGTTACACTTTGCCCTGACGAGTTCAAACACATCGGGGTTTTTCTTATGAGGCATAATACTGGATCCGGTTGTAAACTCATCCGGGAAGCGTATAAAGCTGAAGTTCTGACTCATAAACAGGGTAATATCCATTGCAAGTTTCGACAGAGTAGAAGAAATTGAAGATAAAGCAAAAGCAACAGTCTTTTCGGTTTTTGTTCTGCCCATTTGTGAATAGATTGAATTATAAGTCATATTTTCAAAACCCAGCAATTTAGTTGTAATTTCTCTGCGAATTGGGAATGCCGATCCATATCCGGCAGCTGATCCCAATGGGTTTTGATTTATTATTTTATATGCTGCGTTGAGGAGGATCATATCATCTGTTAAACTCTCAGCAAAAGCACCAAACCATAAGCCGGCAGATGAAGGCATTGCTACCTGAAGATGAGTATACCCAGGCATAAGAATATTTTTATTTGCTTCACTCAAATCGAGCAAGAGTTTAAATAATTTTAATACTTCATTGCTTAAAACATTAATCTGATCTCTGGTAAACAACTTAAGATCGAGAAGAACCTGGTCGTTCCTTGATCTGGCTGTGTGTACTTTTTTCCCGATATCCCCAAGTTTTTCTGTGAGATTTTGCTCAATCTGGGAGTGAATATCTTCAACTCCTTTATCAATTCGAACTTTATTGTTTTTTGCAAGCTTATAAAGAGATCTCAGTTCAAGCAGCAAATCATTTTCTTCTTTTTTAGTCAATAAACCAACAGATCGCAACATTTTTACATGAGCTATTGATCCAAGTATGTCGTACGGAGCTAGAATAAGATCCATTTCAGGATCCTTGCCTAAAGTGAAATTTTCTACTTTTATATTTAGGGAATATCCCTTATCCCAGGTTTTCATCTTTTGTTTTGTTTATGAAGAATGGCATGATGCGCCATTAGCCTGATGGCATTGATTTTGATAAACCCAAGACTATCAGTCTGGTTAAATCCGCCTTCAATATCCATGCTAGATAACTTTTCATCATATAAAGAACTTGAGGAAGTACGTCCGTTAATCATAATATTCCCTTTGTAAAGAGTGAGTTTCACCAGGCCATCTATAAGTTCCTGGCTTTTTTTTATACTTGCCATAAGGAAATCCATTTCAGGACTAAACCAGAATCCATTGTAAACTATTTCTGAAAACTTAGGAGTGAGCATATTTTTTAATCTCATTACTTCACGATCCATTGCAATACCTTCAATATCCTGGTGAGCAAGGTGCAGTATTGAAGCCCCTGGAGTTTCATAAATTCCTCGTGATTTTATTCCTATAAACCTGTTCTCAACCATATCGAGAAGGCCAATTCCATTCTCTCCCCCCACTTTATTGAGATAAGTATAGAGCTCAAGGGGATCAGTATAGGACGACATATCATCTGAGTTTAAGACATTTACAGGAATTCCATTCCTAAAAAGAATTTCGAGATGGCATTCCTTATCCGGTGCATCCTGAGGTAAGCATATTTTTGTATAAATGTCTTTTCCCGGGGAGTAGAGTGGATCCTCAAGTATGCCTGCTTCATGGCTGATATGCATCAGGTTATCATCTTCACTGTAGGGTTTTTTAAGAGATGCCTTCACAGGTATTTTTTTTTCTTTGGCATAATTTAACATGTCAGTCCTGCCTTTGAATGTATCCAGAAATTCATGATCTTTCCATGGAGAAAAAACCTGTATATTGGGATTTAAGGCATAGTAAGCCAATTCAAACCTTACCTGGTCATTCCCCTTACCGGTGGATCCATGAGAAACAATGGGGGCATTTTCTTTAAATGCCAATCTGATCTGTTCTTTTGAAATGACTGGCCTTGCCAGTGCTGTTCCCAGTAAATATCTTCCCTCATAAATAGCATTGGCCTGAATGGCCGGGAAAATATATTCTGTAACAAATTCTTTTTTCAAGTCGGAGACAATAACTTTTGAGGCACCCAGGCTTTCTGCCTTTTTTGTCATTTGATTAAAATCTTCATCCTGACCAACATCTGCAACAAATGCAATGACTTCAAACTTTTTATCAACAAGCCATTTTAATATCACAGATGTGTCTAATCCACCACTGTAGGCGAGTATTATTTTTTCTTTTTTCATGATTTAGTTTATTTGGTGAAAATACCCTGAGACATGAAAATATATTCATGCCAGGATTGAGATTAAATATTTCTGTTGGTAATTAAGTGTAGAACAGGCTAATGCCTGATGCGGTCTTTCAATTCAGGAAAAATAAGAATCAGCCTGTGTCTTATATCACTTTCGCTTATTCCATCCCTGGGGATTATAAGGATAGTGTCATCCCCGGCAATTGTACCTGCTATTTCATATACTTCTTCCATGTCAATTGTCATGGCAAGGCTACTTGCATAGGCAGGGATTGTTTTTATAAGGGCTAGCTTTTGTGCAAATTCAAGGCTTACAAAGCCATTTTGAACAAATGATGTGGATGAATCAGGGATTTTATCAGAACTCTTATTTGTTATAATAGAATAATTATATCCTCCCTTATTATTCGCAATCTTTCCAACCTTCAAAACCCTGAGATCTCTGGATAATGTTGCCTGTGTGCACTTTATGCCTACAGATTGCAGCTTATTCAGAAGATCTGCCTGGCTACTTATCTTTTGAGTATTAATGATCTGACTAATTGCCAATAAACGTTTGGATTTCTTTTCCATTATGTATAAATATGCATTTAGACTGTAAATATATGCATAATGATTTTAATATTCCAAATATTTCTAAAATTAATTTGTATTTTTGGCCTAATTTTGTGCAATATGAATTCAGAAATTAAGAAAGTTCTGGTACTGGGATCTGGAGCTTTAAAAATTGGAGAAGCAGGTGAATTTGATTATTCCGGCTCACAGGCAATGAAGGCCTTGAGGGAAGAAGGAATCAGTACCATTCTCATAAATCCTAATATTGCAACCGTCCAGACTTCCGCAAAGATTGCAGATCGGATATACTTTTTGCCTATTACCCCACATTTTGTTGAGAAGGTAATGGACAGGGAAAAGCCTGATGGTGTATTACTTGCGTTTGGAGGACAAACAGCCTTGAATTGCGGTATTGAACTATTTAGGAAAGGAATATTTGAAAAATACCGGGTACGTGTTTTAGGAACACCGATTCAGGCAATTATGGATACTGAAGACCGGCAATTATTTGTTGAGAAGCTAAATGAAATTCAGGTAAGTACGCCTCGAAGCATTGCTGTAACCAGTATTCGGGATGCCCTGGCTGCTTCTGGAGAATTGGGTTTTCCAATTATCATACGAGCAGCATATACACTTGGAGGTCTGGGAAGTGGGTTTTGCAACAATTCGGAGGAATTAGAAATACTTGCCAACAAAGCCTTTACATATACAAGCCAGATTCTTGTTGAAGAATCGCTGAAGGGATGGAAAGAAGTAGAATATGAAGTTGTGAGAGACATCCATGATAATTGCATTACGGTTTGCAATATGGAGAATTTCGATCCACTTGGAATACATACCGGTGAAAGCATTGTTGTTGCGCCTTCACAAACGCTTACCAACAGTGAGTATCATAAACTTCGGGAACTTTCATTAAAGATAATACGGCATATTGGGGTTGTTGGCGAATGCAATGTTCAGTATGCCCTGGATCCTGAATCTGAGGATTACAGGGTAATTGAGGTTAATGCCCGCTTATCACGTTCCAGTGCATTGGCTTCCAAGGCTACAGGTTATCCTCTGGCTTTCGTGGCTGCAAAGCTTGCCCTTGGATATGGCCTGTATGAATTAAAAAACTCGGTAACTAAAACCACAACAGCATGTTTTGAACCCGCACTGGATTATATTGTTTGCAAAATTCCAAGGTGGGATCTCAATAAGTTTCAGGGTGTTTCTCACAATATTGGAAGCAGCATGAAAAGTGTTGGAGAGGTCATGTCGATAGGTCGTACTTTTGAAGAAGCCATTCAGAAAGGTCTGAGAATGATAGGACAGGGTATGCATGGGTTTATAGGAAACCGGAATCTTAGCTTCAAGGATCTGGATAAGGAATTAGCGGAGCCCACTGATATGAGAATATTTGTCATCGCAGATGCCATGGAAAAAGGATATTCTGTAGATCGTATCCATCAGCTTACTCAAATCGATAAGTGGTTCCTGCATAAATTAATGAATATTTTTGTTTTAAAGAATGAATTAAAGAAGTATGGAAAACTGGAAGATCTCCCGAAAGAAAAGCTTCGGGAAGCGAAGATTCTTGGTTTTTCCGACTTTCAACTGGCAAGGTATATTCTCAGTCCGGATGTTTTAGAAATGGAAAAAGGCTTGCTGCAAGTCCGTGAGTATCGCAAAAAGTTAAATATACTTCCGGTAGTTAAGCAAATTGATACCCTTGCTGCAGAATACCCCGCCCAGACTAATTATCTGTATCTTACTTATAGCGGTACCGAGCACGATATAGATTATCCTAATAACGAAGAATCGGTAATTGTTTTGGGCTCAGGAGCCTATAGAATTGGAAGTAGCGTGGAGTTTGACTGGTGTACGGTGAACGCACTCGACACAGTAAGGGCGGAAGGCTTTAGTTCGATAATGATTAACTATAATCCGGAAACAGTGAGTACTGATTATGATATTTGTGATCGTCTCTATTTTGATGAATTGTCTTTTGAAAGAGTATTGGATATCATTGATCTTGAATCTCCCAGGGGGGTGATTGTTTCTATGGGTGGGCAAATCCCCAATAATCTTGCAATAAGGTTGCATAAACAAAATGTTAGTATCCTGGGTACTTCTCCTGATTCCATTGATAATGCAGAGAATCGTCATAAGTTTTCAATGATGCTTGATAGAATTAAAGTCGATCAACCAGACTGGAAGGAGCTGTCAAGTATTGATGATATCCACAAATTTGTGGATAGGATAGGTTTCCCTATTTTAATCAGACCATCCTATGTTTTGTCTGGTGCAGCTATGAATGTGGTTTCAAATATTGAAGAGCTTGATCAATTCCTTGAGCTTGCTACAAATGTGTCAAAACAATATCCTGTGGTTGTTTCGGAGTTCATTGAACATGCAAAGGAAATTGAAATTGATGCCGTTGCCCGGAAGGGAGAAATAATAGCTTATGCAATCTCAGAACATGTTGAGTTTGCCGGGGTTCATTCAGGAGATGCTACCATAGTGTTTCCACCTCAGAAGATATATTTTGAAACAGCAAGGCGTATTAAAAAAATTAGCAGGCAGGTTGCGGAGGAGCTAAATATATCAGGGCCTTTTAATATGCAATTCCTGGCAAAGGATAATGATATAAAGGTTATTGAATGCAATCTCAGGGCATCACGAAGCATGCCTTTTGTTTCCAAGGTACTCAAGACCAATTTAATTGAACTGGCAACAAAAATTATGCTTGGCAAAAAAGTTGAAAAGCCGAATAAGTCAATTTTTGATCTTGATTATGTTGGGGTAAAGGCTCCGCAATTTTCGTTTTCCAGACTACAAAAAGCTGATCCTGTACTTGGTGTTGATATGTCTTCAACCGGTGAAGTAGGGTGCATAGGAGAAGATTTTTATGAGGCTATTCTGAAAGCTATGTTATCAGTTGGCTACAATATTCCTGGTAAGAATATTTTACTGTCTACTGGTCATGCCAGGGCCAAAGTTGAACTTATAAATAGTGCAAAGGCCCTGGTTGAAAATGGCTATAAATTGTTTGCCACAAAAGGAACCCATGATTTTCTCAAGCTGAATAACATGGAATCTACTATCCTATCCTGGCCGGATGAAAAAGTTAAACCCAATACCCTGGACTATCTTCGGGAAAAGAAAATTGATCTTGTAATAAATATACCCAAAGATCTTTCAAAGTCTGAACTGGATAATGATTATCTTATAAGACGTACAGCGGTTGATTTTAATATACCTTTGATTACGAACGCAAGGTTGGCAAGTGCTTTTATTTTGGCATTTTGTAAGATAAATATTTCAGACATTGAGATTAAGAGCTGGGATGAATACAGAAGTTAATCCAGGTAATAGTCCCTCTCATTGAGTATATTCCAGGCTTGAAATGGATGGTGAATATTATCGATTATACGAATGGATGAAGTAATTTATTTTTATGCTGACATGCCTGTATTTATCCCTCTGATTATTTCCATTATAGGGGTTGCTTATATTGTTTTAATCTTAAGCTTTTACTTTGGATGGAGAAAATTGCCTGAATTTCATAGATCAGGAAACAGGAAGGAATCCTTGAAGTTGTCAGTTATTATCCCTTTTCGGGATGAAAAAGAATCTATATTATCCCTCATTGATGATCTTGATAAACAGGATCTTGAAAAGACTTTCTTTGAGGTGTTACTGGTGGATGATCATTCCACTGACGGGTCGTTTGAACTGGCCCTGGATACCATTCAGTCCTTAGCTAATTTTAAATTGATAAGAAACCAGGGAGAGGGGAAGAAAGAAGCTGTTCTTTATGGGATTGAGAATAGTACAGGAGAACTTATTATTTCAACAGATGCAGATTGCAGAAGAAATTATAGTTGGTTATCTGCTATGTATGAATTTTATATTCAGGAAAGGCCACGGATGATAATTGGTCCGGTGCTTCCTGAAACCGGAGGTGGCTTTTTTCAGAAACTTCAAGCCCTGGAATTTCTAAGCCTGACAGGATCCACTGCCGGGGCTGCCGGATTAAAAAGACCGATAATGTGTAACGGGGCAAATCTGGTATATGAGAAAAAAGTGATTCAGGATTTGAATGATCCACTTGCCCTATCTCAAGCATCAGGAGATGATATTTTTCTACTATTAGCTATAAAGAAAATCTCGAAGCATAAGATACACTTTTTCAAGTCAGCAAATGCTGCCGTTTCTACTTCTATGAGCAAAACTCTGGGTGACTTCTGGATTCAAAGAGTTCGCTGGGCTTCCAAATCTAAAACCTACAGGGATAAAGATGTCATTTTTACAGCATTTCTGATATGGTTAACAAATTTTGCCTTGCTGGCTCTTATTCCTGCCTCCATACTATCTCCGAATTATTTATACATGCTTATTTTCCTGATCCTTCTGAAATGGATGCCTGATTTTATTTTGCTTAAAAACATTACCAAATATTACGATAGAAAGGATTTGATGAGATGGTTTTTTCCCCTCTCGGTTGTTTACCCGGTTTACGTAGTTTTAACTGGCTTTTTGGGCTTAATAGGGAAAAGCTATCACTGGAAAGGCAGGAAATTTTAATTATAAATCTTTTTTCTGTACTATGTACCAGCTGGCAATAACAAATAGAGAGATGTACAATATAGAAAGTATTAATGAAGTATGAAGTGGTATTGCTTTTGGTAAAATTCCCATGCTCTCAAAATCAAGTTGACTTTGTCCGGTGGCACTGATAAAACTTTTATCGGATGCAAGTGATAAAAACTCAGGAACAGGAGTTAATCCTGAAATTACCTTAACCGGGAAATATGGTCGTACCAGTTTTGGAAGAAACAATCTGAATATGGGTTCAATCATAATGAAGTATAAAAGATACATCATAATAGACAGGGCATTATTTTTAAAAATTGTTGAAAAAAGCAATGCCAGGCACATATAAGCAATTGCCTGTACAAAATATACAAGCAGGATATATGTATTCTCGAAATATTTAAGCAAACTAAAATCTTCCGTGAAAATAAACCCGGTAACACTTCCTGCCAGGAAAATTAAAACTAAACCCCAGGCTGAAACGAGTAGAATAAGAATCCCTTTTCCAAGGAGGAATTCATTCCTGCTTAAACCATTGGCAATCATAAGCCGGGAAGTTTTAAAGCTAAATTCATTTCCGGTAAGTATTATAATTATGATTCCAAGGAAAAGCAGGTTAAACCAGCTGGCATACCATGTAAACAATGGCCAGACATTTGGGAACATGAACATCTTCTGAGTACTGAAACCCGGAACTGAGAGATCAATACGTGTGCTTACGTAAACCAGCAGCAAGAATAATAGAAAGTGTAAAATCAGGATTACTTTAAAAGTTGAATTATTGAGTGTTTTAATAAGTTCTATCTGGAGGAGCTTTTTCATGGTAAATGTATTAAATGTCAAATTCAGATTATTTTACAATTTCAAGGAATTGTGATTCCAGACTTTGCTTAATAACTTCAATTTTGTCAAGGATAAACCCATTTTTAAAGGCAAATTCATTTAATTCCCCTGGTGTTTTATCTGAGTTTAGAGTAAGCCTGATTTCATTTTCTTCTTTTTCAATGGTTTTGGTCCATCCTCCTCTAATCAGGGCATCATAAAGTTCATCTGATTTTTTGGTGGTGATTTTAATCAGGTCATCTTTATAAAGTAACTCATGCACTTTCCCTGAGCTAAGAATTTTACCTTTCTTCAGAATAGCTACATGAGAACAGACTTTCTCAACTTCATCCAGGACATGACTGGCAAGGATTATAGTTTTTCCGGCACTTGATTCTTGCAGAATTAATTCCCTGACTTCCGCAAAACCTTCCGGGTCAAGGCCATTTGTTGGTTCGTCCAGAACCAGTACTTCAGGATTTCCCAACATTGCTGCAGCAATTCCTAATCTTTGTTTCATCCCAAGCGACAGTGTAATAAATTGAGAATGTTTTCTGGCAAGTAAATTCGTTAGTCCAAGTACACGGTTAATATCTTTATGGGGAACCTCTTTTATTTTCGAGACTATGTGAAGATTCTGATATAGAGAAAGGTAAGGATAAAAATTTGGGGTTTCAATCAACGACCCAATTCTTTGATAAGAAGAGGGTTTGGGTTTTTTCCCAAACCACTGGAAGCTTCCCTGGGTTGCATGTATGATTCCAGTAACAATTGACAGGGTGGTAGTTTTTCCACTTCCGTTAGGTCCAAGAATTCCAAATACATTCCCTTTTTCAATGTTGAGGGAAAGATCATTGATGGCAAATAAAGACCCATACTTTTTTGTAAGGCCCGTAATTTTTAAAATTTCATTCACGATATATAAATTTGATGGTAATACTAAGACGACTGAAATAAGAAATTGTTGCAAATTTTTGAAATAGTTTCTTATTACAAATAAACTGTAAAAAACCAAAGTTAAAAAAAAGTTTTGTCAGCTTGGAAAAGAATTAGATACTAAAGAAATGCAAGTTCAATTCATTTCAATTTCCCATTTCCGAAATGAATTTTATTCGTATCAGGCGGATGTCTTCCTCTGTATATTCATCGCGTCCAAGTTCATCTAAAGCAGCTTCAATGGATTCATTTTCAGCTTCATCTCTGAAGTATTCAAAAACCTCATCCTGATGATCTTCATCAAGGACCTCATTTATGTAATAATTGATATCTATTTTGGTCCCGGATTGAACAATCGACTCTATTTCATGAAGCAGGTCATTCATTTTCAGGTTTTTAGAATTGGCAATATCATTAAGGGGTAATTTCCTGTCTATGGCCTGAATGATATATACCTTAAGTCCTGATTTATTAACCACAGATTTTACAACAAGATCCTGGGGGCGCAGGATATCATTCTCCTCCACATAGATTTTAATAATTTCAGAAAATTCTTTTCCGTATCGTTTAGCTTTGCCCATTCCCACACCGGAAATATTTTGCATTTCCTCAATGTTAATAGGATATTGAATAGCCATATCTTCAAGTGAGGGATCCTGGAAAATAACAAAAGGGGGAAGATTTACTTTCTTTGAGATTGATTTTCGGAGGTCTTTCAGGATGTTCAACAATTGTTCATCCATCACACTGGTTTTCCCCCCTGTTCCTTGCTCCAGATCATCCGATTCTGCGTAATCATGATCTTCAGCCAGCATTATACTAAATGAATTATTTATAAAATCATGACCTTTAGCGGTTAATTTTAAAAGGCCATAGGTTTCAATATCTTTTTCTATTAGCTTTTTAATAAGAGCCTGTCTGACTACAGCCCCCCAGAATTTAGTGTCTTTCTCATCGCCCCAGCCAAAAATGTCCAGTATATGATGCTTGTAAGCTTTTATTTCAGAGTTGCTTTCCCCGGCAAGAATATTTGATATATGATTTGCTTTAAATTTTTCCTTTACCTGTTTAATGGTTTTCAATACCTTTAAAATATACTCTTTCCCTTCAAACTGTGTTTTTGGGTGCATACAGTTATCACAGTTCTCACAATTTTCCTTAGTATAAATTTCGCCAAAATAATGAAGTAGCATTTTTCTTCTGCATACCGAAGACTCAGCATACGATACAGTTTCAAGAAGCAATTGTCTGCCAATTTCCTGTTCGGCAATTGGCTTTTTCTCCATGAATTTTTCAAGCTTCTGAATGTCCTTATAACTATAGAATGTCACGCATTTCCCTTCACCTCCATCTCTTCCGGCCCTTCCTGTTTCCTGGTAGTAACCTTCCAGACTTTTGGGGATATCATAATGCACAACAAAACGAACATCAGGTTTGTCAATCCCCATACCGAAAGCAATTGTAGCAACAATAACATCTACATCTTCCATTAAGAATCTATCCTGATTGTCTGATCTGGTGGCAGAATCCATTCCAGCATGATAAGGAAGGGCTTTTAATCCGTTTATTATAAGGGTTTCTGCAAGTTCTTCTACTTTTTTTCTACTCAGGCAATACACAATGCCTGACTTTCCTATATTCCCTTTTATAAATTTTATTAATTCTTTTGTGGCATTTACCTTTGGCCGAATTTCGTAATATAAATTTTCTCTGTTAAAGGATGATTTAAATACATTTGCCTGGAGCATATCCAGGTTTTTTTGAATGTCATGTTGTACTTTTGGAGTTGCAGTGGCTGTAAGTGCAATAAGAGGAGCTTTACCAATACTATTAATAATGGGGCGTATGCGCCTGTATTCTGGTCTGAAATCGTGTCCCCATTCCGAAATACAATGAGCCTCATCTACAGCATAAAAAGATATACTTACTTTCTTTAAAAACTCAATATTTTCGGGTTTTGTTAAAGATTCCGGTGCCACGTAAAGTAATTTGGTTTTATTTTCCAAAACATCACTTTTTACTTTTAGAATGGCAGATTTTGTCAATGAGGAATTCAGAAAATGAGCAATCCCATCCTCCATGCTAAAGTTTCGCATAGCATCCACCTGGTTTTTCATTAAGGCTATTAATGGTGAAATAACAATGGCGGTTCCATCCAGTATTAAACTGGGAAGTTGATAGCATAACGATTTCCCCCCACCGGTAGGCATCAATACAAAGGTGTCGTTTCCTACAAGTACATTCCTTATAATAGGTTCCTGGTTTCCTTTAAAATTATTAAAACCGAAGTACTTCTTAAGGTATTCAGATAAAGATATGTCTGCTCCAACCATCATGCTCGAAAAATCAACATTAAGACTTGCATCTTACGCAGGATATGAAATTTATTTAATCTTTTTTTGTTATTGGTTTTAAGTAGAATGTATGAACTCAATAGATATAAATATACATATTTTTTTGTATAAAACGAACAAGTAATTTAGAAGTTTCTTTTCTTTGTATGACTTAAATTGAGAGAAAGCAATTATGATAACCTTATCAATACTGGCAAAGCCGTACAATTTATCCTGATATTTTTTATTAGACAAAAGCTTATATTTAAAACATAAATCATAGAGATGGCAAAAAAAAGTGCCAATGAATTATCATTTTTAGAACATCTTGAAGAACTCAGGTGGCATTTGGTGCGATCTATTCTTGCAATAGTTGTAATTGCAATAGTGGCTTTTATCTTTAAGGACATCATTTTTGATGTAATTATTTTAGGCCCCAAATCTCCAGATTTTTTCACTAACCGGGTTCTCTGTAGTTTAGGACAATTGGTTAATGTTGAAAAATTATGCATCAACACAAATCCTTTCCAGGTTATCAATATCAATATGGCAGGTCAGTTTATGACCCATATTATGATCTCTATCCTTACCGGTTTTATCCTGGCCTTTCCATATGTATTTTATGAATTTTGGAATTTCATGAGGCCAGCTTTGTATCAAAATGAAAAAAATGTGGCCCGTGGAGCGGTTTTTTTCAGTTCGGTGCTTTTTATGCTGGGGATTTTGTTTGGATACTTTCTTATTTGTCCTTTGTCAGTCCATTTTCTTGGCTCATACTCTGTAAGTGAGCAAGTATTGAACCAGATTAATCTAAAATCGTATATTTCAACAGTAGCTTCTGTTTCTCTTGCTGCGGGACTCATTTTTGAATTGCCGATACTGGTATATTTCCTTTCCAAAATAGGTCTTGTTACTCCTGAATTTCTTAGAAAATACAGAAAGCACTCTCTGGTTGTAATTCTTACTCTGGCAGCAATCATTACTCCTCCCGATATTTTCAGCCAGGTAATGGTCTGTTTGCCATTGCTTATTCTCTACGAGATAGGTATAAGAATATCAAAAAGTATTGAAAAAAAGCGGGATGCCGCTTTTGAGGAGGAGGCTGAATAATGAATAATGATTATTGAATAATGATTATTGAACAGTGGCTAATGACTAATGAATTCCTGACTAATAAATATCAATCATGGGAATAAAACTTCGTACAGAGAACCTGGTAAAGAAATACAAGAGCAGGGCAGTTGTCAAGGGTGTATCCTTTGAAGTTGAACAGGGGGAAATAGTTGGTTTGTTGGGGCCAAATGGTGCAGGTAAAACAACCTCATTCTATATGATCGTTGGCTTAATTACTCCTAACGAAGGGAAGATTTTTTTAGATGAAGAGGATATTACCGGAATTCCAGTGTATAAAAGAGCCAGAAAAGGAATCGGGTACTTAGCACAGGAAGCATCGGTTTTCAGAAAGCTGAATGTTGAAGATAACATTCGGGCTGTGCTAGAAATGACAGATCTTTCCAGAGAGGAACAAAGGGAAAGATCTGAAACTTTATTGAAAGAGTTTGGCTTAAATAAAATCAGGAAAAGTCTTGGAATTCAACTTTCAGGTGGTGAAAGAAGAAGAACTGAAATAGCCAGGGCTCTTGCCCTAAATCCAAGGTTTATATTGCTTGATGAGCCTTTTGCCGGAGTAGACCCAATTGCTGTTGAGGATATCCAGGAGATAGTTTCAAAGTTGAAGCAGAAGGACATAGGAATTCTTATTACAGACCATAACGTTCATGAAACACTTTCAATTACAGACAGAGCATATCTCCTTTTTGAGGGAGAAATTATTAAGTATGGTACAGCTGATGAACTTGCCAACGATGAAGAGGTGAGAAGAGTTTACCTGGGTCAAAAGTTTGAACTCAGAAAATAAAACTACACTCTTATAGATTTACCTTGTATGCTACCACCCGGTTATCAATAAACGTGGGGACGTACAAAATTTTTGTTTCCTGAACAAACCATATATCCGCCGCATTAATACCTTCCTTGCTTGTGTCAATTAGCAGGGTTTTTTCTTTTCCCGGTGAAGCAATGTGTATATGCCCGGTCCAGTCACTAAAAATAAACCGCCCATCTCCGTATGCTTCCAGCCCATCAATAGGACCTGTATTTTCAAGATATGTGGTAATATTTTTGTTGTCGATATTTATTTTCAACACCTTATTTTCAACACCAGCCATTAAGAAATCGCCATCAACAAACAACCCGTTTACTGAAATCAGATGATCGCCTTGAAGCCAGCTTTTCAATTCCCCATTCTCGAAAATAAATATTTCATTTTGTTGCATATCAGAAATAAAAACCCTGCCTTTAGAATCAATATCTATATCATTCAGAAATACTGCATTTTCAGCATCATAGCGTTCAAGAATCTTTGCATTATCCATATCAATTACCACAAGCTGATCGATATCGGTAACATATAACTCATTGTTAAAAACCCCCATTCCTTTTGGGGCATTAATCCCACTTACCCATTCCTTTTTAATAACTTCCCCATCAAGAGATAATTTACTGATATATCCGGCACTATTTTTTTGAGTCGGTTCACCATTTATATTTGAAACATAAATGTAATCTCCATTTATCAGAACAGATTCAGGGATTATAAAGTCGTAAGGGGTTTCCCAGATAAGGTTCAATTGATCATGTTGAAATCCATGATGTGATTTTGCTTCCAGGTCAGATTTAGAGCCAGCTTGCTTTTCCTGAGCTTTTTGATTACAGGAAAATAACAAGATAATTGAAAGAGAAAGTATAAACAGAAATCCAACTTGGAAATGTATTCCTAACTTACTTGATGTTTTAATCATGGCAAAATATTTATTAGGTTTTTAATAGAATATATGCCTTAAATATTGGTTCAGGCATTCAGTTAAAAGTAGAAAATTATATTAACGAAAGCAAACTAAATAAAAACAGAAACTTAACAAACATAATTGCAGATCTTCCAGGCCTATATTCTCCATCAACTGGGGTGTACAGAACAAACAATATGACTTTGAGATACTTCATTGCATATGGTGGGCAGTTTCATTTTATAAAAATCAAAAATATAATTCAAAAAATTAAATATCTT
>JAYEGO010000045.1:0-20079 GCA_034659155.1 Bacteroidota bacterium
CAATCTTAAATGGTTTACTAATATAATCATCCATCCCGGCAGAGATGCAATTCTCTTTATCGCCAAGTAAGGCATTGGCTGTTACTGCAATAATGGGAACATGGGTATTTGTACTTTTCTCAATTTCTCTGATTTTCCGGGTGGCAGTTAATCCATCCATAACTTCCATCTGAATATCCATTAAAATGATGTCGTATCTGGAAGATCCAAACTTGTCAAGAGCTTCCTTTCCATTTACAGCAAGGTCAATACTTTTAAGGTAATCTTTAAGTCCAAGGAATAATATCTTTTGATTTAATTCATTGTCCTCTACAAGTAACAGGTTGACGTCTTCAAATTTGATTTTACTTTTTTTCTTTTCGTCTTTAGGCAGTTCAGGTACCGTTGTGACAGTGAAATGGTCTTTTTCGGGTTTCCCAAAAGGAAGTGAGAAAATAAACCAGGAGGATTCACTGTTCATATCTGCTTTCAATTCTCCCTCCAGTGAAGCAACTAATTTTTGACCAAGAGAAAAATTTAGAATCTGGAATTCTTCCTTGACAGATTTTGTTTCGCCACGACCAATTTCTCCATTTATAATCTTCTGCATTTGAACCCTGGAAGAAAAAATGATGTGGTTTGTCTGGAGCTTAAAAAAGTATTCAATTCTTTTGTTGTCTAATTCTAAAGAAGTGATATCCAATTCAATATTCATATCCTCCTTTTCACTCTTATTCCTGATGAAATTTTCTATAAGGGTTAATAAGATCTGTTTCAGGATAATGGGATCCCCAATTACATTTTCTTCCTGTATAACTGTTTCATTCAGGCGCAAGCTTATGCCTTCAATTCTTTTATCCTTGTAAAAATCGAGTGTGCTTTTAACAGTGGAAATTAAATTATATTGGATTTTTTCAGGCGGTAAGTAGCCTGTTTTTGAGCTTGAAACTTCGGAAATGGTTTGAACTACATCTACAAGATTATTTGTAGAGGCTTTTAGTGTATCTGCAATGTCTTTTTGCTCAGGATCAAGTTTTAATCCGGAAAGAATATTACTCAAAACAACCAGATCATTCAAAGGGGTTCTTATTTGATGAGAAAGATTGGAAGTAAATTCTTTCCTCGATTGCATAGAATTCTCTACTCTCTCTTTCTCTTTAAACAATTGATAAGCTATTTGGTTTTTCCTGCTCTCAAAAGTAAAGCAGAGTATGTAAATGGAAATGTATAGAATTGTAAACTCATAAAAATGAGCGTTAGGTATTTCAGAAATTCCTTTAATTGGAACAAAGGGATTGGATATGATAAGTAGTATAAGGAATGCGGCGGCACTGAGCAAGCTACCACGTTTAACTCCTGTTATATAAATAAATAAAATCGGTGCCAGGCTAAAAACCGGAAATAAATGCAAGGCTCCGGGTCCCCAGGAAAGAAAGTTGATAACAAACAAGATCATGCTAAAAAGCAAGACAAGAAAAAAATACATCCGGGTTTTCTTTGCCTTTACATAGAATAGAACAGAACCTGAAAGAACAAGGAATATACCCAGATTTAAAATCGCAAAGGCATAATCTTTTTGATAAAGACATAAACTTCCGGGAATTACTGACCCAAACAGTGAAAGAACCAGGATAATTTGTACAACTGAAAATCTTGCAGGGCTATTTCCAGGCTTTAAAAACCCAAAGGATAATACTTTATTTAGTTTACCTGATTCAGTCATGAACTATTCTTTTGAATCGATGTTATAAAAATAGTAAAGTTCAAAGGAATTGGGTCAACAAATTTAATTTATTTAAAGAGGCATATTTCTTGCAGTATAAATCCTGGCAATACACAAAAGTGTTTATTTGTTATTTGAACTCAATTATTGCTAAATTTGTTTACTTAGAAAGCAATATTCAGACATGAACCGGACCCCTGAGAAAAAGCCTGGGAAGTTGCCTTCAGGCAGGCCGGTATCTATCTGGCAAAAATTATTTTGAACAGATGAAAACAATATCCCTGTTTATAGTCATATTATTTTTCGGAACAATTGTTTTTTCACAAACTGAACAAACGGAGAAAGTTAAGTATACACATGAGTTTAGGTTTAATGAAGGAATTTTTCTCAATTTCGAACAGGTGATAGAAAATGATCCCATTAGAAAATATAAGATCCTTACTAATGCTGATTACCATGATCCTGTGTTTTTTGATAAAGTATTGAGCAATGAGGTAATTTATTACTTTAATGATCATTCTGCCCGGGAAGAAATAAGCCTTGAGAACATCTGGGGTTATTCCAGAAATGGAGTATTGTATATCAGGCTTGATGAAAATTTTATCAGGGTTACCATTGTTGGAGGAATCTGCCACTTTGTTGGAGCTGTGGTTACCATGGATACCAGATATATAGACCCATACCAAAATCCATATTATAATAGCTATAATTATTACAATTATTACAACAGCTACTATAATCCAATGCAACCCACAACATATAAGCGAACTGAAATGAAGCAATTCATTTTAGACTTTGAAACAGGGAAGGTTATGGATTATGATGTCAGGAATCTGCAAATTGCATTAATGCGGGATCCGGAATTATATGATGAATATAATAGCCTTAGTTCACAGAAAAAGAAACAGTTAAAATTCTTGTACATTAGAAAGTTTAATGACAGGAATCCAATTTATTTCACTAAATAGTCTTTAAGCCATGAAAAAAGCAGTAGTTATTATATGTTTTATCATTTTATCTTCGTCTCTTTTTTCTCAGTCAATATTGCCAACTCAACAGGAAGTTGATGCATTCTTTAATTCTAAAACTCTTGTAGTTCTTGAGTCAGGGATGTTTTCAAGTTATAATAATGAAATTAGAGATGCTTTTGAGAAGTATTGGAACTTAACGCCTTATGATTTTATTACCAACGACGAGTTTAAAGAAAAAATGTCAGATAGCACATACTCTTTTCTACTCTTTACACAGTCGTATTATGAAAAGGACAAGAAGGATATACATTATAATTTTCTTAATTTATTACTGGGAGCAAAATACACATCCTTGTCAGAGTTGCCCGAAATAGCCGCCCTGCCTTTATCTTATTATGAAGGGGATGAGGAAAACTATGGTTTTAAGCTTGGTGTTATTGTGCGATTTTTTCAAAACAGGGCGATGGAATTAAAGGAGAAAGGAAGTCTTTCATCAATGAAATACCTGACTTATTATAATGATTTTGCCTCCCGGATAAAATCAAAAAAGTTATTGATTTATGAAGGGAACCTCCAGCCCAAATTAAGATCATTGAAGGCCATAAAAGAATATTATAAATACGATGTAGAAATAGTTTCTGCCGATGCTTTATCTGAAATTGTTTCACAGGGTGCCGACGACATATATTTTTTACATTTTGTGGGTCCTGAAGGAAAACAGCGTTCAGGACGGTGTTTTAAAATGATCTTCGGACTCAGTGATGCCAATATGGTTTATTTTAACAAGCATAAAATTTCTGACAAAAAGCCTGCCGGACTTTTACCTTCTGATTTAAAGAGAATAAATAGATAAGAGCAAATTGACTATAGATTTAGTTATATGCATAAGCTCTTAAATTCAAATACATAGTTTTATCCCATATGTCAATCACCTTAATGATTTAATATCTTCAAATTAGATTTATGAAAAAAATAATTATCCTGATTTCTTTCACTATTCTTTTCAGCTCTCATGACATGTTCCTGAAGATGGATCATTATTTCCTGGAACCAAATGAAGAAAGTACTCTATCAATTTATAATGGCACTTTCGAAAAAAGTGAAAATCCCATTGCCCGGTACAGGATGAATAAGGTTCTGATAACCGGGCCGGGGTTTATCTTTGAACCAGATACTATACAATGGTATGATGAAGCTAATATCAGCGTGTTGGATTTTAAAACCGGGGGGGGTGGTACTTACCTTGCCGGAGTTTCCACAAAACCTAATACTATTAGTTTAACAGCAGATGAATTTAATGAATACCTGGAGCATGACGGGGTGCTTGACATCTATAAATCGAGAACTGAAAATGGAGAGCTTGATAAACCTGCAGTTGAGCAATACTCAAAGCATGTAAAGGCCATATTTCAGGTTGGCGATAAGTTGACTAATGACTATGAGAAACCAATGGGATTTCCAATTGAATTTGTGCCGATTGAAAACCCGGGGAATTATAAAATTGGAGATGTCGTGAAGTTTAATTTGATAAGTAACGGAAAACTTTTGTCAGGACATCTGGTTTATATTGGGTCAGACCCTGACCATGATACTAATAATCATAATGAATCTGAAGGGCATGAGCACGATGAATTAAAGATTACAACCAATGAAGAGGGAATTGCTGCTTTTCAAATAATCCATAATGGATTGTGGTATCTCAGAACTATCTACATGGTTCCCGATGATGGAAAAACAGTAGATTATGTGTCAAATTGGGCAACTTTGACTTTTGAAGTTAGATGATTTCAAGCTGAATCTTTCTATCTTTGTGATTACTGCAATTTAAATTTCATAAATCTAAATGGCTTCACAAAAACCATCCATACCTAAAGGAACCAGGGATTTTGGCCCGGCTGAAATGGTTAGGAGAAATTATATATTTTCTCTTGTCAGGGAAGTGTTTAAAAAATATGGCTACCTGCCGCTTGAAACTCCTGCCATGGAGAATTTATCCACTCTTCTGGGAAAATATGGAGAAGAAGGGGATAAATTGCTTTTCAGGATACTGAATTCCGGAGATTTTCTGAGTAAAGTGCCGGGGGAAGATCTGCTTGAAAAAAATACTTCAAAATTATCAGCAATGATATCAGAGAAGGGTCTGAAGTATGATTTAACCGTTCCGTTTGCCAGATTTGTGGTACAGCATCAGAATGAAATTGGCTTTCCCTTTAAGAGATTCCAGATTCAACCGGTTTGGAGAGCAGACAGGCCTCAAAAAGGGAGGTATCGCGAATTTTATCAATGTGATGTTGATGTTATTGGAAGCAAATCGCTCCTTTCTGAGCTTGAACTCATTCAAATTATTGACGAGATTTTTGTAAAGCTTGGGATGAAGATTCAGGTAAAAATCAATAACAGGAAAGTACTTGCTGGTTTGAGTGAAGTACTTGGTCATGGCGATAAAATGATTGCCATAACGATGGCCATGGATAAAATTGATAAAATTGGCCTTGAGGGAGTATGTAAGGAACTCAGGGATAAAGGAATCTCAGAAGCTGCCATTGAAAGGCTTAAACCGGTATTATCATTTACGGGAAATTCCAGCAAGAAACTAAATATGCTAACAGACCTGCTTTCCGGATCAGCAATGGGACAGGAAGGTATTAAGGAACTCAAACTTCTATTAGACTACTCAAATGAAGTTGAGGTAAATTGTGAAATTGAGTTGGACCTTTCTCTGGCAAGAGGCTTGAACTATTATACCGGGGCAATTATTGAAGTAATATCCACGGAATACAATATTGGAAGTGTTTGTGGAGGAGGGCGCTATGATGATCTTACAGGTATTTTTGGTTTGAAGGATATCTCAGGCGTTGGAGTGTCATTTGGAGCAGACAGGATCTATGATGCTATGGATCATCTCGGATTGTTTCCTGACAAATTGTTGAAATCCACACAGGTCATGTTTGCAAATTTTGGTATTGAGGAGGGGAAATATTGCCTGTCATTGCTTGATAAAGTAAGAAAAGCAGGAATTCATGCTGAGATTTATCCCGACCCGGCCAAAATGAAAAAACAAATGTCTTATGCCAATAATAAGAATGTGCAATATGTTGCCCTTGTTGGGGAGGAGGAAATCAAGAATCAGCTAATCACTCTGAAGAATATGGAGACAGGAGAACAGGAAGGTCTCACTATTCAGGAATTGATTGCCAAACTTAAGGTCAAGTAGTATACTCCCCCTGCTCTAATTTAGGGAGCTTAACAATTATCTACGAAAATGTTATCATGGTAGTACTAATACCACCCCGTCCCTTACACAGTATACTTAAGTAGATTTTGTTGATTAATAGATTCTACCACATTCTGATAGGGCTGGTTGTGAGTGAGGCTTCAGAATGGGGGGAGGTGGTTGGTTGTTAATAATATAAGCTATTATTCCATAAAAAAGCAAGCCACATATATCATTACGGAACCATTTTACTACCTAGTAAGCCAGTTTAGTTAACAAGGCCTAACCCTTGTAATAAGTGTCTTTGATGCTTAGATGTATTTTAAAAATTGTTTAATAATCTTTTAATACTTTCAAATTTAGTGAGGCACAATATTTCTTATAGGTTTAGATGAAATTTCGAATTTTGGTGCAAATAATTCCTATTACTGACACAAATCATTAAAAATCTTTTTTAGTTTTTATTACTTTGTATAAAGGATCAAATTTCGAAAAAGTTCATCAAAGTCCGGAATTTACCTTCATAGAAATTACACAAAAACACACAAAAAATGAGCTTAATTATTACAGGAAACGATCTCCGAATTGAGGATGTGGTAAATGTTGCACGAAACAACCAGCAAGTGGAACTTCATCCGGATGCTATAGCAAGGATTAAACTGTGCCGTCTTATGGTTGAAAATAAGATTGAGAATGGGGAGATAATGTATGGAATAAATACCGGAATCGGGGAGTTTTCTGAGGTCGTATTAAATGACGAACAAGTGAAAGATTTCCAAAAGTACCTGATATATAATCATGCTGCCGGAATAGGAGATCCCATGCCAATAGATTATGTCAGAGGTGCCATGTTAGGCAGAATCAATGTACATGCCCATGGAAACTCTGGCTGCAGGTTAGTGATTACCCAGACATATGTTGAAATGTTGAATAAGGGTGTTACTCCATTTGTTTGCCAGAAAGGCTCTGTTGGGGCTTCAGGAGATCTCGCCCCGATGTCACAGATTGCCCTGCTCTTGTTAGGAGAAGGCCAGGCATATTATAAGGGAAAGCTGCTGGAGGGAGAAGAAGCTATGAGACAGGCTGATATTTCTATTCCAGGTCTGGAAGCCAGGGATGGACTGGCTTCTATCAATGGGTCAAATGCACTTACAGCAATGAGTGCATTGCTCCTGTACGATACAAATAATTGGCTGAAGCAGGCAGAAATTGCTGCAGCAATGTCCCTGGAAGCACTAAAAGCAAACATGAAACCATATACACCCAGGTTACATGAAGTGAGGGGATTTAAGGGAGCTATCAGGAGTGCAAAAGCAATAGGAAAACTCATTGAAGGAGGAGACCTCCAGCAGGGTAAAGTTGCCTCAAAAGTTCAGGATGCCTATTCAATGCGTTCTACACCACAGGTAATTGGAACTGCCCATGATGCCCTGGCTTATGCAAGGTCTCAGGTAGAAATTGAACTCAATGGAGTGGGGGATAATCCAATATTTTTCCCTGAAGAAGATTTGCAACTCTCAGGGGCTAATTTCCAGGGATCCCCGGTGGCATTACCAATGGACATGATTGGAGCTGCAATTACCATGATAAGTGTACTGTCTGAGAGGAGAATGAACAGGCTCAATAATCCTGCTTTAAGTGTCGGACTTCCAGCCTTTTTAACTAAAGGAGCAGGGATGTTTTCCGGAATGATGCTGAGCCAGTACACTGCAGACATGCAAATTGTGGAACAAAGAATATTGTCGGCACCAGCTTCTATTCAATCTATTCCTGCTGCTGCCGACCAGGAAGATTTTGTGTCTATGGGTATGAATACTGCCATCAAGAACTTTCAGATTCTTGATAATGCCTATGGTGTATTGGGGATTGAATTTATGGCAGCTGCACAGGCCCTGGATTTCAGAGAATATGCCTTTGGTAAAGGAGTGAACACTGCAAAAGGAATAATCAGAAAGCATGTAGAATTCCTGGATATAGACAGACCATTATATTCAGACCACACAAAAATGAAGGAGCTTGTTCAATCCTGTGAGATTCTTACAGGAGTAGAAGATGCAGTAGGGTCTATTGGCTAATCCTTCTGTCCTTGTCCTGTTACATGAGACAGCCCCTAATTAAACAATGCTTAAAAAAGTTTAACGGATTGAGAACTTCCCGACCGAACGGAAATTTTCTTTACAGTTGTATAAAAACTTCGTTTGGCATATTTAGGCCGGAATACAATCTTATAGTTTCCTGGCTGAAGCTCAATAGTTTCATGCTTCAGGCCAGAATTAATATTATAAATCCATTCTAATTCCTTACCCCTTTCCACATATATACTTCCATACCCTGGATTAGACATAAGAAGAGTAATAACGCCCGGGCTTGTAAGGGTAATATTTGTTGTTGTGGACTGTTTGATATCAATACCATTCACAAAAATTCTTGGAAGAACAGGAATTTCCAGATCGTATTTACCAATTAAGTATTTTTCATCTGCATTGATTTTCTGCATATTCAGAGTATTCATCTCATTATGCTTTCTGACAATTACCTGAAGATCAAGATACCTGTTTCCACGATTGTTTATTCTTAATGTACCCTGAGGTACGTCTGCTGCAATTATGCTGTGTTTTCCCCTGGCCAGGCTGATATTGTCTACCACTACTTTTGGTAGTGTATGGACAACAAGTTGATAATCAATCAGAGGATCCAGGTTGATAGTATCAGGTTTTCCCCGATTGTTAAAAGTATGAATGTAGTTGTGCAGAGCTTTACCTGAGGCACGATTATAGAAGGTCATATTTACATTTGTTTCAGAAGGATTCCCATCCTGATCGAGCAGGTTCACCTGTGCAGTAGTTGAGTTTAATGCTTCTGTAATTACCACCCCCAGTACATCTTCAAAGCTGCTTTCCTCATTGGCATTGTAATATCGACCAACACATTCAAAGGTTTTCTTGAAGCTTGGGTCAAGTCCGATACCAATGATAAAGGGTTTTAGGAAGATTCCTTTCTTTTGCAAATCCATGGAAACGGCACAAGGATCGCCATCACAAGCTTCTATTCCATCAGTAATCAGGATGATAACATTCCTGCAATTATCACATTTGGTAAAATCGTTTCCGCATGCAGCGAGTGAATTAGCAATAGGAGTGGTACCTTTGGGAGTCAGGTACCTTAATTTTTGCCTGATTACCGGAGCGTTCCCGTCGCCAAAAGGGACTTCCAGCCTTGTGTCGCTGCAATCCTGTGGAGGTACTACACTTTGATGTCCGTAAACACGTAGAGCCATCTGTATATGGTTAAGCTGTTCAAGACTGTCTATTGTATGGATCAGGAATTTCCTGGCAATATTGATCTTTCTGTCACTATCCCAGTATCCATTCATACTTTGTGAGCAATCGAGCAAAAACAGAATTCTTGTCGTTGGGGGTTCAGGTTTTTCGCTGGTTAATGGGATCTGGGCGGAAGTTTCAAGTAGAAAGGCCAGTCCCAATCCCATAAAAAGAAATGCAGATATCCTCTTTCTTAGTACCATCATGATTGTGGATTATCTCATAAAGGTAAAAAAAAACCGGCTTTCCCAACAAAGACTTAGTTTACATCATTTGTTTCCAGAAAAGAGAGAATAAATGTACTTTTGTGCGAAACGAAGAAAACACATATTATGGCTTTAAAATGTGGTATTATTGGTTTAACCAATATTGGAAAAACTACCTTATACAATTGTATCTCTAATACCAAAGTTGAAATTACAAACTTTGCTTTTAGTTCCGGTAAAACAAATATCGGAATGGTGAATGTCCCGGATTTAAGACTTGAAAAGCTGGAACAGATACAGGAAACCCAGAAAGTGATTCCTGCCACTCTTGATGTTGTGGATATCCCAGGGCTTGCGAAAGGAGCAAGTAAAGGTGAGGGGATGGGAAATAGCTTTTTATCTGATATACGAAATACAGATGCCCTTATTCATGTTATCAGGTGTTTCGATGACGAAAACCTTTCCCATATTGAAGGATCTGTAGATCCGGTTCGGGATAAGGAAATTGTTGATTTTGAGTTGCAGGTAAGAGACCTTGAATCTATTGAGAAGAAAATGGAGAAGTTTTCAAAACTCGGAAAAACAGGAGATAAAGAAGCGAAATACGGGCTTGAAATACTTAAGATTTATAAAGACCACCTTGAGAAATTATTGCCTGTCAGAACGGCTGAAGTGCCAGTGAATGATCAGCATTATATTGAGGATTTAGCATTGTTGACAGCCAAGCCGGTAATGTATATATGTAACGTTGATGAGGCCTCTTCCGTACAAGGAAACAAGTATGTAGATGAGCTGAAAAAATCAATTGCAAACGAAGAAGCAGAAATGCTTATTATAGCAGCTGCCCTTGAAGCTGAGATCTCTGAACTCGAAGACAAGGCAGACAGAAGTGAATTTCTGGAAGAAGCGGGATTGCAGGAACCTGGCGTTCATAAATTAATCAGGGCTGCCTACAAACTGCTGAATTTGAATGCTTTTTTTACGGTTGGACCTAAGGAGATCAGAGCCTGGACTGTCAAAGATGGGATGACAGCGCCGCAGGCTGCAGGGGTCATTCATAGTGACCTGGAAAGAGGTTTTATCAGGGCTGAGGTAATGCATTATGATGATTTTATTAGCCTTGGAGGAGAACAGGCATGTAAGGATAATGGGAAACTCCACATAGAAGGGAAAAACTATATTGTGAAAGATGGTGATATTTTGCACATACGCTTTAATGTTTAATAGATGATTAGCCTTGTAAGGTACATTTTTATAACCTGCTTTTCTTTATTGCTATTTACAGATCTTATTATAGCACAGGATTCTTCTGTTTCAGTTGCAGAGAGATTTATTGAGGAAAGAGGTGAGGTAATACTGGAATTTAACAGGCCTGGAATGGATCTGCTTAATGAAATTTCCCGCATAATATCTGTCGATTATGTTTCAGAAGATATTGTTCGCGCATATGCCAGCTATTCAGGATTTCTAAAGTTCCTGGAGCTGGGACTTGTTTTTACAGTTTTAGATCCTCCTGGTTTTGATTCCCGGAGCCCGGAAACAAAATTGTATTCCGATCCAGGCTTTTTTGAAAAATATCCCGATTATGATGAATATGATTCCATCATGCAAACATTTGCACAGAATTACCCTTCCCTGTGTGTGCTCGACACATTTGGCTATAGTGAGCAAGGTAGGATGTTGCTGGTTGTAAAACTATCTGATAATGCCACAAGCGATGAGGCGGAACCCGAATTTTTCTATACCTCTAGCATGCATGGAGATGAAACCCTGGGTTTTATCCTTATGCTAAGGCTTATTGATTACTTCCTGTCAAATTATGGGACAGATAGCCGCACAAGTAATCTCTTAGATGGAATTGAGTTATGGATAAATCCACTGGCTAATCCGGATGGTTTCTATAGAACAGCAGGACGTACACGTTACAATGCCAATGGTGTGGACCTGAACCGTAATTTCCCGGATCCCCGGGTAGGAGCCAACCCCGACGGGAACGATTACCAGGCAGAGACACTTGCTATGATGCAGTTTATGGAATCCCGGAATTTTGTGATGTCGGCAAATTTCCATTCAGGCGCCGAAGTGGTTAATTATCCGTGGGACACCTGGTCAACCCGGCATGCAGATGATGACTGGTTCCAGTTTATTTCTCATGAATATGCCGATACAGTGCAGGATTACAGTACCGGCTATATGACAGGTTTTAACGATGGAATTACCAATGGATTTGACTGGTATATGATTACAGGAGGGAGGCAGGATTATGTCACTTATTATCTACAGGGGAGGGAAACTACAATAGAACTTGATAATGATCACTACACTCCTGAAAGTCAACTCAATGATTTTTGGGAATATAATTATCGCTCATTACTGAATTATGCTTACCAGGCGAGTTATGGAATTCAGGGGGTGGTTACAGATTCTGTTACGGGACTTCCCCTGGAGGCAATGATTGAGCTTGTGGGCCATGACTTTGATAGCTCCATGGTATTTTCTGAGTCTGGAAATGGTTTATATGTAAGGCTTCTGAATGAAGGATCATATGAACTCACGTTTACTTCGGAAGGATATTACGATAGAATAATTTCAGGTGTAGGAGTTGTAAATTATCAGACTACTATACTGGATGTCAAATTAGTTCCTTCAGGCACCCTTGTCTCACCGATTGATGAGGCAATAAGCCTTGAAATATTCCCTAATCCTGTTTCCACAGAACTTCAGTTTAGATTTTCCATTTCCAGCCTTGAAACCCTGGGATTTGTAATCTACAATATTATGGGCCAGCAATTATTAAGGATTAGCCAGAAAGAATATGTAATGGGCCAGCATACTCTTTCTTCGAATATCTCAAACCTGCCAGTGGGTATATTTTTTCTTGAAGTGCAGGGTGCCGGATTCACTATCAGAAAGAAGTTCGTTAAAAGCAATCACTGATCTGCTTTGATGTGTTTCAGCCCTTCAGGCTGATGTGTGATGGGGTGTGTCTTATCTTGGGACTGTCAAAAGGTTCAAATGCAGTCATTCTGAATTTAGTTCAGAATCTTATTGTGCTGATAATCAACTGTTGTTAGATCCTGAAACAAGTTCAGGATGACTAAAACATAGCCTATTGAGACAGCCTCAAGTTTCGATGTTTCAGGCTTTCAGCCTGTTACTGTAATCAAGTTGTTATACAATATCTGATAGGATATAAGTCTGGATGGCTTTCATCCTGATTCAGTATTTTCAGTATATAAGCCTGAAAGGCTTTAAGACCAGAACTTGGGACGCCTTGCCTACCGGCAGGCAGGAAGTCCCAAGAAAGAAAGCAACATAAAAACCTCAGACTGAAGGGCTGAAACAAGAATCATAAAAGCAGGGTTGATATATTTATTCAAGAATTAAAAAATTATCTTTGTGGCTTAATAAAAACACCGGATTATATGTTATTCATGCCTTTTATGAGAAAAATCTTGCTGGTGAGCCTGCTGATTTCTTTACTTCATAGCTCCATCGGACAGCAATCAGACAGAATCCCATCAGAAAAACCAGAGTTAATAATTGGATTGATAATGGACCAGATGCGTCCTGACCAGTTGTACCGATATTGGGATAAGTTTGGAGATGATGGCTTTAAGAAGTTAATGAACAATGGTACAGTGATGAATCAGGCGGGTTTTTCTTACTATAATACCCAATCAGGACCTGGTTATGCCACCATTGCAACAGGGGCCCAACCGTCAATTCATGGGATTGTTTCAAATGATTGGTACGAAATATTAAAGGATGAATCTACTCATTGTACCGGAGATATAGCAGCTACAGCAGTAGGAGGTCATTTTGAGCAGGGACAGTATTCTTCACGGAATCTTATAGTATCAACTATTGGAGATGAAATTAAACTTGCCGGAAGAGCAAATACAATGGTGTATTCTATTGGCTGGAGCAATGAATCAGCAATCCTTTCAGGAGGACATGCTGCTGATGCTGCATTCTGGATTGATCCATTAAATGGGAAATGGATGACAAGCTCTCACTATAAAGATTCATTGCCAGCCTGGGTTCAACAATTCAATGAGAAGAAATTTCCGGATATATATCTTGAGCGAATTTGGACCCCCTTGCTTCCAAAAGAAGAGTATACAGAGTATTTTGTTAATAATAACAATGAAGAAAATCTGGTGATACGAAAAAGTCACCTACCCATTGATCTGGAAAAATCAAGCCGAATTGACAGGAAAACAAGAGATTATTCTATATTGAAGGAAACTCCATTTGGGAATACCCTGATGCTGGATATGGCAATGAACCTGCTGCATGAGAAACAATTGGGGAGAGATGATGATACAGATTATCTGGTTATTAATTTTCCAGCCATGGGGCCTGTATCAGAAAGATATGGACAGGAATCTATTGAATTGGAGGATGTTCTCCTTAGATTGGATCAGGATCTGGCCCATTTTTTAAATTCCCTGGATGAATTGATTGGAAAAAACAGGATTCTGATTTTTCTTACTGCAACACATGGTATGAATAAAGATCCGGACTATCTAAAATATTGGAAATTACCGGTAGGAGAATTTGACGGGAAACAAGCCCTTTCTCTTTTAAGGTCTTATATGAATGTGAAACTCGGACGGGGTAATTGGGTAAAAGCCTATTATGAAAATCAGATATATTTGAACCGTGTACTGATTGAAGATTCTAAAATATCGCTGAATGATGTTAGGAATGAAGTGGCAAATTTCATGATTCAGTTTGAAGCAGTTGCTCATGCAGTAAGTGCCACTACAATAAGATCATCTTATTTCCCGGGAGGATTAAATGCCCTGATCCAAAACGGATATAATCCCAAACGTTCTGGCGATGTGATGGTTGTACTCAGATCTGGCTGGAGCCTGAAAGAACATAGCAGAATGGGTACAGGATATAATTATGACCGGAAAGTCCCATTGATCTGGTATGGATGGAGGATTGGGAAAAACGTGATCTACCGGGATATTGATATAGCTGATATTGCCCCTACAATTTCATTTTTTCTTAATATTCCAATGCCAGATGCTTGTACCGGGAAACCCATCCTGGATATGCTTGAATAATTTTTGAGAAAATACTGGTTATCAAACGAATCAAAAAATATTATTTTTTTGTTTGTATATACTTATTTATATATTTGCAGGCTGATTATAAAATTTATTTCATAAAAAACTAGTACAATGAAAGTGTTGAAAATGAAAACCCTGATAATTCTTGTTTTATTTATAAGTTCTGTTACTGCTTTTGCACAAACTAAGAAAGAAGCAATTGATGCTTATAATAAAGGAGCTGCGCTGGTTGCATCAAATCCGGCTGCAGCTATTGTAGCTTTTGATGAATGTGTCTCTATTAGTGAACAGTTGGGAGAAGAAGGCCAGGAAACTATCAATATGGCTGGCAAGCAACTTCCTTTAATGCATTATAAGGTAGCGACCAGTAATTATAAAAAGAAAGATTTTAAGGCTGCAATTGAATCTTTTGAGCTGGCAAAACAATCTGCTGAGACCTATAGCAATGAGGAAATTGCAAAAAAAGCTCATAAAGTAATACCTCAGGTATTTAATATTTCCGGGACCAATCATTATAAGGCCAAAAGATATGAGGACGCTTTGATTTGTTTTGGAAAGTCTATAGAATACAATCCGAATTATGCAAAGCCCTACCTCGGACAGGCCCTTGTATATAAAAAGCATGATGATGTTGAAAAAATGCTGGCAAATTGTGATAAGGCTATAGAGATTGGTGGAAAAACCAAAGATAAAAAGACAGTTTCTTCAGCTCAGAAACTTGCCATGAACACGATGTTTAATATGGCAGTAACTTCAATAGGTAAAAGTCAATGGGCTGAAGCAGAAGGTTTTCTGAACAAGTCAATTGAATATGGTAATAATTCTCCGGAAGTGTATTATCAGCTTGGAAAAGTTAATAATGCCGGGAAAAAATGGGACGATTCTATTGCCAATCTGAAGAAGGCAATTGAACTGGATGAGGGAGACAACGGTTCTAAGGCCAAATATTATTTTGAACTTGGAAATTCTCATGTGGGAGCTGGAAATAGCGCTGCTGCATGTACCGCATTTAAAAGTGCTATGTTTGGAGATTATGTAGAGCAAGCTAAATACCAGGTGGAACAGGTTTTGAAGTGCCAGTAGTTTATACTTATTTATAATAATAACACTAGAGCCCCGGTATCGGGGCTCTTTTCATTTTTCCCCTGAGCATATAAGCATCAAGCTAAGCTGATTTTTCCTATGATTCATCGTAAATTCTTGTTGTCCAGGTTGGCACAACGGAAAGCTTAGAGATTATTACAACTTATTTAGGATGCTAATGACTTCAATGGCCAGATTGGTTGTGGCCAGGGGAATATCCCACTTGCTTTTATCCCTTTCACCAACATAATTGGAGATGGCCCGGATTTGGGCAAATGCTAACTCTTCCATCAAACAAACATAAAAAACTGCTGCGCCCTCCATTGTTTCAATATCAGGCTGATAAGAAAGAATTAGAGACTTAACAGTTTTTTTCTGTCCTGTAATGGTATTTACCGTAATTCCAACAATCTGCCTCAACTGCCTCAAAGAATTAGCCATGTAATTCGGGATGGGAACATTTAATGTTCCATTTTTAAAGGGATGATCATTGGGTTTTATCAAATCTAGTTCAAACACACTCCTGAAACCCTCTTCTGATTCAAGTCCCAGGTCAGAGAATACATCCTGCTTCACTGCAAGCACCTCTCCGATTTTTGTTTCCCTGTGAAAACTCCCGGCAATTCCCACATTCAGAACCAGGTCGTAATCTCCCTCTTTCAACTCCCTGGTTAAAGCATAAGATGTAAGGGAACTGCCTATGCCGGAAACCAGAAAATTTATTTCATGATCTCTATATACATATTCATTCCATTGGGAATTGAGAGCTCCGGATTTAGTTAATTCATTCAGGAGGGGTTGAATTTCCAATTTCGTTGCAGATACTATTAGGATTTTCATGTTCTTTTCATTACAATTCTTTATTTTTGACCTGATTTGTAAATTTATACCCTATGGTTAAAGATAAAAGATAAAAGATAAAAGTATAAAGATTAAAGTTAAGAAGTTTAAAATTTTAAAAGTTGAAGGGTTGAAGGCTTGAAAAAGACAAGAATTACGCAAAGTGGCGCGAAGAAGACGCAGAGGACCGTTAAGAGAGAAGCCACTAATGCACGAATGGAATATAAACAAGGAACTCGGACCTCGAAACCATGAATCATAATCCCGATAGGCGAATGGTTTAGTACCGGGTTTATTGCCAGTTAATTTATATCTTGTGTACCATGATTTATTTAACAAGAAGAGAAAGATTTAATGCAGCGCATCGCCTGTACAGAGAAGATTTGAGTGAGGAAGAGAATTTTCGTATTTATGGGAAATGCTCCAATCCGAACTGGCATGGTCATAATTATGAACTTTTTGTTACTATAAAAGGGGAAGTCAAAGAGAGGCTTGGCTATGTTTTAAATTTAAAGGACTTAAGTAAACTTATTACAGAAATTATTATTGAAAAACTAGATCACAAGAACATGAATCTCGAGGTTGATTTTATGCAGGGTAAAATTGCTTCCACCGAGAATCTTGTTGTTGCAATTTGGAACCTCCTGTCGCCACATGTAAAGAAAATGGGCGCTGAATTGCACAAGATCAGGATTGTTGAGACAGAAAATAATTCGGTTGAATATTATGGTGAAAAGTAAAATATATTATGGATTCAAGTAGCAATGGACATTTAAATGAGTTTGGTTACGAAAGGGTAGACCACTGGGACGATGAAACAACTGAAAAACTTTCAGGTCATTATCAGAAAATATTAGAATTGATTGGGGAAGATGCAATGCGGGAAGGACTGGAAAAGACACCTCTTAGGGTGGCCAAATCTATACAGTTTTTATTGCAGGGCTATAGTCATAATCCGGAGCAAATACTTAAAGATGCAATGTTCCGCGAAGATTATCAGCAGATGGTTATCGTTAAGGATATAGAAATATACTCCATGTGTGAACACCATATGATTCCATTTTTTGGTAAGGCTCATGTTGCCTATATTCCCAATAAACACATAACAGGATTAAGCAAGATTGCAAGGGTAGTGGAAGCATATGCCCGAAGGCTGCAGGTGCAGGAAAGGCTCACTACACAAATCAGGGATTGTATCCAGGATACACTGGATCCTCTTGGAGTAGCTGTGGTTATTGAGGCTCAACATCTTTGTATGATGATGCGTGGAGTTCAGAAGCAGAACTCGGTTACTACCACTTCAGCTTTTACAGGTGAATTCATGGAAGGAGATGCCACCCGGCAGGAGTTTATTCACCTGATAGGGAATAAACTGCATTAAGAGGTTGAGGAGTTGAAAAGTTGAAGGGTTTAGAAGGTTCCCCTCCTACGCTAAAGCTTCGGAGGGCAGAGAGGGTTTAGAGAAAGAACTTATTTCTATTAATCATTTTGCATAAAATATGCAGATTGCTTCATTTCATTCGCAATGACCAGGGTTCACTTGAGTGGAAAAGATAATATAGATTGCTTCTCTGCCTCGGCAGATCGCAAAATCCTCGTTTTTAGAAACCCGGAACAATCTTAAACTCGGAACACGAAACACAAAAATTTAAAATATGAAAGCTTACATATTTCCCGGACAGGGAGCGCAATTTCCTGGAATGGGAAACGAAATGTATAAAAATTCAGGATTAGGAAGAAACTTATTTGAGACTGCAAATGAGATATTGGGGTTCAGAATTACTGATGTAATGTTTGAGGGGACGGAAGATGATTTGAAGCAGACAAAGATAACACAACCTGCAATTTTCCTGCATTCAACTATACTTGCTAAATCTATTGATCTCGATTTTCAGCCACAATTAGTGGCAGGGCATTCACTGGGAGAATTTTCTGCACTGGTAGCTAATGGTGCCCTGTCCTTTGAGGATGGATTACAGCTTGTTTCAAAAAGAGCAATGGCAATGCAAAAAGCATGTGAACTTGAACCCTCAACTATGGCTGCTATATTGGGTCTTGATGATAAATTGGTAGAAGAAGTTTGTTCAGGGATTGATGAAATTGTGGTTCCAGCCAATTATAACAGTCCGGGACAAATAGTGATTTCGGGTTCGGTCCGGGGTATTGACCTGGCTATGGAAAAACTTCAGGAACTGGGTGCCAGGCGAGTCATAAAACTGGTTGTTGGAGGTGCATTTCACTCTCCCCTGATGGTAGCTGCCCAGGATGAACTCATGGAAGCCATAAATAAAACTCACTTTTCTGTTCCTGAATGTCCAATATACCAGAACTATACTGCAAAACCTACGAGCAATCCGGAGGAAATCAAAAATAATTTAATAGCACAACTTACCGCCCCGGTAAGATGGACACAGACTATTATCAATATGATTGCTGACGGGGCAAGTTCCTTTACGGAAGTGGGTCCGGGGAAAGTTTTACAGGGATTGGTGAAGAAGGTGGATAGGGGGATGGATGTGGGGAGTTTTGAGTTTTGAGTGTTAAGTGTTGAGAGTATTTCTTCCATTTGTTTATGTTTTAATCTTTTGTCTTTTCTTCCCGAGGGTTTGGTTTTAAAATTACTCCTTTATTGTTACGGCCATCTATACGAATGCTCAAATCTGTGGGGTAGCTGACATGCCTTAAATGCTCATCTTCAAAAACCGCTTTGGTTTTGTCAAGAAATTCCAGGTCATAATAACCATCATTAATAAAAGGATTAATGGTAAAATATCCCACTCTGAAAGAGGTAAGGTTCTGAAAGAAATGAGTTCCCTGGCTTGGATCTATTCTGAAATTTTCGAGTCCTGATTCAATGATGACTTTTGCCTGTGATATATGAGACCATTTTATCGGTACCCCTAACCATGGATCCTGGGATCCCCAGCGGCCCGGACCAATCAAAACATAGTTTTTATTATCATGAATAAACTTCTCATTTAGTTTTTCGAGATTAGCTGCAATAATTTTTGTTTTTGAAGCATCAAAACTGTCCGGCTTCACATAGATAATATCCCTGACATCTGTAATATAACCATTGCCCATGGCAGAATCAGAAATAATTATTGAATCTTCATTATTGATATTTTCAAGGTCAGCTACTTCTCCCTGTGGGTTATCAACAATTGGCCTGATTTGAAGTGCTGTAAAATAAATGGGATTATTCTCTCCTGTTTCCATATTTACTGCAAATTCAATTTCAACAGGATTGTTCATTTCCCTCTGTCCAATTTCCAAAAGTTCCATAATTATCTGGGCCAGGGGGAAAGACCTGTGATTTAATATTTGAGAAAAGGTAATGATCTTTTTCCCTTTAGTCATCATTCCATCCCGAATCATTTCATTCTCAAAATCATAAGTAGAGGCCAGATACTTGAAAGATGGATTTTCCTTTGCTTCATCAATAGCAAGTTTTCTGAGATTGAACCCATCATCCACTGAGGGAACAAAACTTTCAGAGGCCAAATCAAGGGCATAGAATACTTTCTGCGTACTTTTCAGGGCCATATCCGGAGAGGAAAGTTGCAAGATCTTTTTCGGATACCTGGGTGAGAATCTCAAGGAAAGGCCTCCTTCCACAATTAATTTTCCCAGTCCCAAGCCAACCCTGACAATTC
>JAYEGO010000046.1:0-5772 GCA_034659155.1 Bacteroidota bacterium
ATGGGCTTATGTGCAGTTTTCAGGTATAGTGGCAGGAACCGGATTGGAGGAGTTCAGGGTCAATCCTGATGAAGAGGTGAAATGGAAACTCAGGTTACTTTATTATAAACAAAAAAAGTACTATACTTCTAATGGATTGTATGCAAACAGCCTGGAGCAACTGGGTATCAGTATGAATGATAGCTGCTTACAATCTATACCAAAAATTGAAACCACATCCAACAGCTTTGAGATAAGTCTTCCTGCAAACGAAAAGGATATGATATGGCATATCAGGCAGGATGGTTTGGTCTGGATAAGTAGTAATAAGTGATAGAACTTAATATCTTACGTCATATTTTTTATTATTTTTATAACTTCGCTAAAGAGGTATTCATTTTAAGTATTCAAAATATTCTTCTGATTAAATACTTTTTTTGCGAATAGAACCTAATTATTAACTTAAAAACTTAACTATGAAAAATCGTTTTCTATTTGCCTTCGTGCTGATTTTTGCAATGATAGGCAGCGTCTTTGCGCAGGAGCGTACCATAAGCGGTACAGTTACTTCTGCAGATGATGGCATGGAACTTCCGGGAGTTAGCGTTGTGATTCAGGGTACCATGCAGGGTACTATTACCAACGTTTCCGGCTACTATTCTTTTAGTGTTCCAGCTTCAGCTACTCATCTTGAGTTTTCATTTGTAGGAATGAAGAGCCAGTTGGTTTCTATTGTAGGCCTGAATACCCTTGATGTGGTTTTAGAGGTACATTCTGAAGCACTGGATGAGGTAGTTGTTACAGCTCTGGGTATTTCCAGGGAGAAGAAAGCCCTTGGTTACGCAGTTACAGAGGTAGGTGCCGGAGAAATTGCCACAGTTAAAGAAACAAATGTTATCAATTCACTGGCCGGTAGAGTTTCAGGTGTAAATATTACCCAGTCAACTTCGGGACCCGGTGGTGGTACCAGGGTAATTATACGTGGAAACAATTCAATAACCGGTAACAACCAGCCATTATATGTTATTGATGGTATACCCATGGATAATTCAGGTTTTGGCGGAGCCAATGCGGGTGGCACAGGTGAATATTCCAGAACTGATGCCGGAACCGGTATTTCCGACATCAACCCCGATGATGTTGAATCAATTACCGTATTGAAAGGTCCAAATGCTGCAGCTATGTATGGCTCCAGGGCAGCAAATGGTGTAATTCTTATTACAACCAAAAAAGGTACATCAAGGGAAGGTGTTGGTGTAACATTTACTTCAAATGTAATGTTTGAAAATCCATTGTTACTGCCTCAATTCCAAAATAAATACGGACAGGGTTCAGATGGCAATATGCCAAACTCATATATTGACCTTGTAGATTTTAAAGGTAGTGGTGGCTCCTGGGGTGGAGAAATGGACGGATCAGACCAGAGGTATTGGGTGGAGGATCCTCTTGGATCAGGAAATCCAATATCTAAAGCATATTCAGCTCAACCTGATAATGTGAAAGATTTTTTCCGTACGGGGATAAATGCCGTGAATACTATTGCTCTTGAAGGTGGGAATGATGTTGCAAATTTAAGATTTTCCTATACTAATAATACTGCCAATGGCATTATGGAAAATTCAGGATTGAAGAGGAACAACTTTAATCTTCGTGCATCTGCAAAACTGTCTGATTTAATATCAGTAGATTCTAAAATAACCTATTTCACGCAACATGCTACAAACAGGGCTGAACAGGGAACTCAGGGAATCATGGCCTATACCTATAATATACCAAGGAATGCTGCCATTGATGATTACAGGGATTACCAGAATCCGGTTACCTATGCTTCTGTTTCTCATGCTACACTTGGCCGGAATCCTTTCTGGACCTTGAATCATGATGTACTGGAAGATACACGTAACAGAATGCAGGGCTTTGTAAAGGTAACTTTTGATCTTACAGACTATTTGTCATTTTTTGTTCGTACAGGAACTGACCTCGTTAATCAGAACTTTGAACAGATTGAGCAATCTGGACACTGGTACAACATGGAAGGTTATTTAAATTTCAGAACCAACAAAGTGACTGAAACCAACTCTGACATCTTACTTATGTTTAACAAAGAGGTTGCCAGTGGTATTAATCTTAATGTTAATCTGGGAGCTAATGCCATGCATAACACATATACAGCACAAGGAGTAAGGGGTTATCGTTTTAAGATTCCAACCAAACCTACCACTGAAAGTGCCGATGAAGTAGTTCCAAGTTATACACCATTACAGGAAAAGAAAATTCATTCTGTTTATGGATCGGCTTCTCTTTCATATAACAGTTTTGTTTATCTTGATGTTACCGGCAGAAACGATTGGTCGTCCACACTTCCGGAGGACAACTGGTCATATTTCTACCCCTCTGTTAGTCTGGCAGTTCTTCTGAATGATTTTATTGATCCTGACAAGAATATTCTGAACTACTTGAAAGTGAGAGGAAGCTGGGCCCAGGTTGGTAGTGATACAGGCCCTTACCAGTTAGATCTGGCTTACAATCTTAATTCGACAACCAGCTCATATTTAGGTCTTACAACATTGAGCAGGCCATCTGTTAAGCTAAATCCAGATCTTAAACCTGAAAGAACTTCTTCACTTGAATTTGGACTTGAATTCAGATTACTTAACAATAGGATCTATGGTGACATTTCGTACTATGATATTAGCTCAACAGACCTTATTATGGATGTAGATGTTTCACCCTCCACTGGTTATGATAAATATAGATTAAATGTGGGTGAGATTACAAATACAGGGTTTGAATTTATGATTGGAGGTACAGCCATACAAAGCAATAGCTTTAGCTGGGACATCGCCCTGAATATGGGACATAATAAAAATGAACTTGTTGAACTTACTGAAGGTCTGGAATCTCATCCATTTACTACTACCAACAGCGGTATTGTAGCTGTTAGAGCTACCGTGGGTGGAGGTTATGGAGATATTTTTGGTACAGTTTGGGATAAGACTGATGATGGAAGGTATATTGTTGATGCAACTGGCAGGCCCCAGGCAAGTTCAGAAAAGGTTTTGCTAGGTAATTACCAGCCCGACTGGATTGGTGGTGTAACCAACACATTCAAATATGCTGATTTCACATTAAACCTTTTAATTGATGCGCGTTTTGGAGGTCAGTTATATTCAGGATCAGATGCCGGATTACAAGGAGCCGGTGTTGCTCTTGTTACTGAAAACAGGGAGTCACGTATACTTGATGCAGTTGTAAATACTGGAACTGTTGAGGTTCCTGTATGGGAAGCAAATACCGCTGAAATTACAGGACAACAGTATCACGGAGCTATGTCAGGGATTGCTGAAACACATATTTATGATCAAACCAATATTAGATTGAGAGAAGCATCATTGATGTATACTTTTGATCTGAATACTAATGTTGTTCAGGACCTTACTGTTGGACTGGTAGGAAGAAACCTTTTCTTCCTGTATAAAAAGATGGACAACTTCGATCCTGAATCATCCTTTAGTACTTCGAACTACTCACAGGGAGTACTCTGGTATAACCTGCCAACTACACGAAGTATTGGATTTAACCTAAGTGTAAGATTTTAACTAAACAGAAAGAAAAGATTATGAAAACAATTAAAATAATATTTGTAGGCTTAGTTCTTGCATTCGGATTATTTTCCTGTACAAAAGATTTTGTCGAGATAAATACAAATCCGAATGCGATTCTGCCTGAAGAAGCAAGTGCGCGGTATTTTATAACAAACCCGCAATACCAACTTTATGCGCCCAGTCGTTATCCATACTGGAGGGCACATTTAATACATGTAGACCGCTATGCAGGTCATTTTACATTTGGGCATCATGGTTCATGGTGGTCAGATGAATTAGGCTATTCATACAGTTCATCATATACTGACGCATCCTGGAACTGGATGGAAGGTTACCTTGGTGGATTAGACAACTTTATGAAGCTAACCGGTGCGGAGGGAGATTTTGAAAATCCACTAATGTATGCCGTTGGGCAGATAATGAAAGGATTATACTACCAGATGTTTACCGATATTTTTGGTGAAATACCATATTCTGAAGCAGCTAATCCTGATATTGACCTGCCTAAATTTGATACCCAGATTGAGATCTACACAGGGATTATAGCAGATCTTGATGCAGCCATGACTACAATTGGAGACAATTTAATCACCGGAGGTGGTGTGGAGAATCTGGGGAATAATGACCTGTATTGTGGTGGTGATCTGCAGAAGTGGAAAAAACTGGCAAATACACTGAAGTTAAGAATTGCTACCAGGGCTTATGGAGCTACAGGAGATAATTTTGCAAGTGCTGCAATTACAGCTGCCCTTAATGCTCCGCTGCTTGAGACCGGTGATGATATTCTGCTTTCTAAAGACAATGAAATTTCGCAATGGAGTGCAGCTGCATATTCAGATGTCTGGTATCGTTTTGGCGGTTATGGCTCAAAATGGAGTGTTGGACAGGTTTTGATCAACTACATGCTTAAGAATAATGATCCCCGCCTGCCTGAATATGCCAAATTAGCGGAAGGTGGCAGTTTTACTTTTATCAGGCCTGATGAAACTGATAATCCTGATGGATATGCCAATTTTGAGAAAAGAACCAGGTTCATTGCTCATGCTATTAGTGGAGCAATTGATATCCAGGGAGGTGACACTTCAGCGGTATATGCTTTTGTAGGAGATACATCGGCTATCTTTAACGTACCTGAAAATCTGTATTATATTGGTCAGCCAACCAGGTTAAACGGCAAGATAAAGTCTTATGCAAGAGCTGAATTTTGGAGCGATCCTGCTGAACCTATTATTCAGTTTAAGAATGAAGGTAAACCTATTCGTGAAGAGCTTATTTTGTCAGCTGCAGAATCATATTTCCTGCAAGCCGAGGCAGCATTGAATAGTTTTCCGGGAGATGCGCAGTCATTGTATGAAAGTGGTATAACTGAGGCTATGAAGCTCTGGGGTGTTGATGAAGGGGATATTACTACTTACATTACAAGTGGTGCTCCACTTACCAATGCAACATTAGAGAATGTCGCTATCCAGCGTTGGATGGCATGTTATACAGATGGTTTTGAAGCATGGTCCATAGTCAGAAAGTCAGGTTTCCCGGCAGAACTTGCAGCCGGCGTATCAGACGTAGATATTTTCGGTTTGGGTGATGCAGGCTTGAACGGACTTTATCCAATGAGGCTGAAGTATGGAAATAATGCCTATAATACTAATGGTGATAATTTGCAGACAGCCCTTGGTCGCCAGGGTGTTGATGAGCAAGGAATATCACTGTGGTGGGCTAAATAAGCCGTAATTTGATTATAAAAAAGCCGTTCTGTTTGAACGGCTTTTTTTATGGTATTAAGGATAAAACCGAATCGCATAATGATGGGTCATGCATTGCACAAAACAGGACGAATATGTCCGAATCCCCTGGACAAAGTATTGCTTAAATATTTACTCGTCTGACCACTTATGGTTGCGGTTTGTAGATAGACTTGTCTTTTTACCCGAAGAAATAAGCAATAGTGGTCTGACGAGTATGGCCTGGATACAAGGCGTACTGTGAAATAATTAACAGCAGTAGTTATAGGTGGAGTCTGGCCTGTTTTCAGTATTGTAACTACTTTCTGATGTTTTTTCAAAACCCGGAAAGCCCCGTTAGGAGCAAAAAAAAGCTGGCATAAAATGAAAAAAAAATACCGTTCCTATGGAACGCCCCTCCTGTTTTCGCCATTTGGGTCACCCAGATCAAAAACAATACACCCTAT
>JAYEGO010000047.1:0-5758 GCA_034659155.1 Bacteroidota bacterium
CTCATTACCTCATCACTTCATTACCTCATCACTTCATTACCTCATTACCCTCCCGATTATCCTCCTGTGTCGCGGATATTGGAATTAGTTCAACTATTACCTTTCGCTTCGCAAGCTCGCAAAAGTCTAGTTTCACTAACATTTCTTCACATACCCATCCCTTCTTACAATAAGCACCCCCTCTTCTGTATCTGAAGTGCCCATAATTTTTGGTCGCGTAAGGGAGTTCACAACTTTTTCTGCAGTTTCTTTTGGACCCTCCAGCTTTTTCTGACCAATGGAAAGCATGACCTGTTTTATTTGATCAGGAGATAGTAGCTCAGCCATTCCACCATCCATTACTCCGATCATATAATAAATACTTCTTATTCCATAACTCAATGCTTCGGCAGCAAAACTTGCGGCAAAACCATGCAGACCTTGTTTTGAGGATACATAAGAAGAAGATCCGGAAAACTGAGCATCTTCAGCAACTGAACCCATATACAAAATGGCTTGTTTTACTTGCGTAAATAAAGCCTTGGTGATAGATACAGGAGCCAGTTGATTTACCTGTGCCACCGTTTTTGCTTCTTCATGACTGACTTCACTGGCCTTGCTCAAACTTCCGGTGATTGCCGAAGTGTGGACCAGAAAGTCAATGACTTTATATTTACCGGATACAAACTTTATAAATGAATCTACTTCCTGGGCCTTTGAAAAATCTGATTTTATAAATTCAAATTCAGTATTTAATTCCTCAAGTTCTTCAGTCAGCTTTTTTGCTTTAGAACTATTTGAATTGTATTGCAAGACCAGTTTACATCCTTTTTTTGCCAGGTTTATTGCTACTTCATAACCCAGGCCTCCTGTAGCTCCGGTAACTATGGCCAAGGTTCCGGCATAAAGACCCAGTTTATTCTTCTTAATTTTTAGTTTTTCAGGAACGATATATGAGAAAGCCCCAAACTCTCCACCAAGTCCGGCAGTAGATGTTTGAATTTTCAAACCCGGCTTTAGTAATTTTTTTTGTTTTAGTTCTGAAAGTGATGCAGGTACAGATGCTCCTGAAATATTCCCCGTCCATAGTTGTACATCCTGGAAGGTTTTTTCAATGGGAATTCCAAGCTTTTCTGCTGCTCCATGAACAATGGCGTGTCCTGTTTGGTGAGGAATAAAAATATCTATATCATCGGTGTTCCAATTTGATTTTTTAAGAACCTCTGTAGTAGAGTGATGTATGTCGAAAATAGCTGTATGCTTAACATTGGAAGGGTTCATATACAGGTTCCCGTTTTTGTCAGCGCCTAAATTATCGAGCATCCTTAAATCTTCATTGTTCACAATAGAAATCAAACCTTCCTTTGTTTTGCTTTTCACCCTGCTAAGCACTATAGCAGCAGCTCCATCCCCAAATGTCACAAAAGGAACAAAATCAGTGGTTTCAGTTAGCAGGCTGGTTAATATTTCGGCATGGACTACCACAACATGATTTGATTTCTCATTACATTTCAGAAATTCAACTGCCCGCTGCAGATTTATATTAAAGCCTACACAGGCAGATGTAATTGTGGATGTAATAGTTTGATTGTCCCAGTTTGTAAAATAGGCTTTAATTAATGAGGCAATTCCCGGAGCCTGAAGTGGAGGTGTTCCGGTGCTGGCATACCAGGCATGAATTTCTTCGGGATGAATTCCGGCATCTTTTAAAGCCATATCAATAGCTTTCACTGCCAGGTCAATAGCTGTATTTGCTTCCAGAACTTTCTTTTTTGTAGAAGAAAAAGGAGCCACATGATTTCTTACCTTAAAGCCCATAGCTGTTCCGGCAAAATATTCAAAGGGACTAATGCCAGGATTTCCCCCTAAAAATTTAAGGTAATGTTCATTGGCAGCTACACGACCTTCATTAAATCCATCCAGCCGGCCATCCTTAACCGCTTTTTCTAACATTTCATTACTTACAGGGTATTCTCCGTAAGCATGGCCAATCCCGGAAAAAACAAAATTTTCAAACATAATAAATTATTTACGTCCACTTAACTCTTTGGGAATACGCCCATTCAGTATACTCTCTGACCGCAACCTTCTTCCCACAATTCGTTCTACCATGGTTCCAATTTCAAGAACCTTATCAACATCAAGACCAGTATCAATTCCCATTTCATCCATCATTACTACCATGTCTTCAGTTGAGCATAGTCCCACATAACCAGGATCTTTGTAGTAATATGATCCTGTCCCACTTACCGGAACTCCATCTACAAAATTTGCAGGCTGACCCCCGATTCCACCCATACTTGATTCGTAATTGCACATTCCTGCCTGGAGTGCAGCCAGGACATTTGCCAGTCCCCAGCCCCTGGTTGTATGAAAATGAACGATATGTTTGTCGGGACTTCCAAAATGATCGAGAAGCATAGAGTAGTATTTAAATACCCTGTCGGGGGAAGCTGATCCGTCATGATCAGCATGTTCTACATCATTAGCCCCTATTTCAAGCCACCTGGATGCAAATTCAATGGCTTGATTCATATCGGTAGGGCCCTCAATGGGGCATCCCCATATTGTACTTACAGTACCATTGACCTTTAGTCCTGCCTCCCTTGCTTTGGGAACCCACTCCTCACACATTTTCCAGTATTCCGCAAGACTAAATCCCGAATTAATTCTATGATGAGACTCGGAAGTGGAAACCATTAAAAGAATTCTGTCTGGTCCGTATCCTTCCTTGTATGCATTGATTGCTCTTTCAATGGCCCTTTCACGAATAGTAATAGCTGTTAATGAAACATCCTTCAACAAGTTTTTGACCAATTTACTGTTTCTTAATTTCATAAACAGTTCATCAGCATCCTTAAACTGGGGCATTCCTTTAGGATTTCCAAAATTACTTACTTCAATATGTTTAAATCCTGCAAGGAGGAGTTGTTCAGCTACCCAAAGTTTTGCTTCGGTAGGAATGAATTTTTCTTCATGCTGAAATCCGTCTCTGACAGTTATATCTCCTATTGTTACTTTCTTTGGATAGTTCATGTAATTATTTTTCTTTAGATTGTCTGTACTAAAATAATCAAAAAATTTGCATAAGTTTAATAGCTGGAAATTTTCCAAACAGGATAAATAGTTCAAATTAAAAACCTATCATTTTGTTTAGAATAGAATCAAAGATAAACACTTCATCTCCAGAATTCGTGGAGAACAAAAAAAACTTCCTCGAAATATTTGAAAAATACAGGGCTACACTGGAGCAAGTACATAAGGGGGCATCTGAAAAGGCTGTTTTACGACATAAGGAAAGAGGTAAACTGTTAGCTCGTGAACGCATAGATTTGCTGCTGGACCCCAATACTCCTTTTATGGAACTGTCTCCATTGGCTGCTTTTGGAGAATACAACAACCAATTTCCTTCGGCAGGGATCATAACCGGAATTGGAGTGGTACATGGACAGGAAACACTGATCATTGCAAATGATGCTACTGTAAAAGGGGGTACTTATGTAAAAGAGACGATAAAAAAACATCTTCGTGCTCAACAAATTGCTCTTGAGAATCATTTACCCTGTGTTTATATGGTGGATTCCGGAGGGATTTTCCTGCCGGAACAGGCTAAAGTATTTGCCGATCGCGATAATTTCGGAAGGTTTTTCTACAACCAGGCACGGCTTTCGGCATTGGGTATTCCACAAATAGCCGTAGTAATGGGTTCCTGTACCGCGGGAGGGGCCTATGTTCCGGCAATGAGTGATGAGACTATAATCGTAAAAGGACAGGGAACTATTTTTATTGGAGGTCCTCCCCTGGTTAAGGCTGCAACAGGAGAAGTAGTTAGCCCTGAAGAATTGGGTGGTGCAAATGTTCATACTTCTGTTTCGGGCGTAGCTGATCATTTTGCCGAAAATGATATTCACGCAATTCAAATTTGCAGGAACATCATTGAAAACCTGAAATTTAAGGAAAAGCAAAAGCTTAAACTCTCTCCGGTGGAAGAACCATTTTATAATCCTGAAGAGCTTTATGGAATTGCACCCATTGATTTGAAAAAACCTGTTGATTCAAGAGAAATTATAGCCAGGATGGTAGATGGAAGTTATTTCCATGAGTTCAAGGCCAGGTATGCACCAACCATGGTTACGGGTTTTGCTAACATCATGGGCTTTCCAATAGGGATACTGGCAAATAACGGAGTGCTGTTTTCAGAGACTGCTTTAAAAGGGGCACACTTCATTGAATTATGCACTCACAGAAATATTCCCATTCTTTTTCTCCAGAATATTACGGGTTTTATTGTTGGCAAGCAATATGAACATGGAGGAATTGCAAAGGATGGAGCAAAATTTGTACATGCAGTGGCAAATGCTAATGTGCCCAAATTTACTGTTATATTCGGTGGTTCTTTTGGTGCAGGTAATTATGCAATGGCGGGAAGAGCATATGATCCCAGGCTTTTGTTTATGTGGCCCAATGCGCGTATTTCTGTTATGGGAGGAGACCAGGCATCGGATGTTTTGATCCAGGTAAAGGAAGATCAACTGGCTGCAAGGGGGGAGAAAATGAAAGCTGCAGATCGCAAAAAATTAAAAGATGAAATTTTGAGTAAGTACGAAGAAGAAGGATCAATTTATTACAGTACATCACGGATTTGGGATGATGGGATCATAGATCCGGTAGATACACGAAAAATCATAGCACTGGGAATAGCAATGTCTCAAAATAAACCTTTCCCCGATACAAAGTATGGGATATTCAGGATGTAAAACCAGGAACTAAAAATTGCAGGAATAGAATGAAAAAACAGCTGTCTTATTAAAGGGCATGGTGATATCAAGATTAATCAGAAAAGTTTACTAATCATAAGTAATTAATAAAAGCAGAAAAAAATGGCAGTAAAAATAAAAACCCTTAGCGGATACTTTCATGAATATCAGAAAAGCATTGTGAATCCGGAGCAGTTTTGGCAGCAGCAAGCTGAAGATTTCTTTTGGCGTAAGAGATGTGATTGCGTGCTGGACTGGGACTTTGAAGAACCCCGTATAGAATGGTTCAAGGGGGGAAAACTCAATATCACTGAAAACATCTTTGAGCGGCAATTATTCACCCGCAAGAATCAAGCTGCCATCATTTGGGAGCCCAACAACCCTGAAGACGATGGAGTTACTCTTACCTATACCCAGCTCTATGAAAAAGTGAAACAATTTGCCAATGTTCTGCTTCAAAATAATATTAAAAAGGGGGATAGAGTAGCCCTGTATATGCCTATGATTCCAGAGCTGGTTATTGCAATGCTTGCCTGTGCCAGAATTGGTGCTATTCATAGTATTGTTTTTGCTGGATTTTCCAGTAATGCTTTGGCCGATCGTATTATAGATGCCAGGGCTAAACTGGTAATTGCCTCCGATGGTGCTTTCCGTGGTAAAAAGAGTATTCCTATCAAATCTGTTGTAGATGAAGCATTGAAAAAATGTGATTCTGTTGAAAAAGTGATAGTGAAAAAGAGAACCGGTGAAGCAGTTCAGATGAAAGAAGGACGGGACTTTTGGTGGGATGAGATTTGTGAGGGTGTCTCTACAGAAAACGAGGCTGAAGTTATGGATGCTGAAGACCCGCTTTTTATCTTATATACTTCTGGTTCTACTGATAAACCTAAAGGAGTAGTTCATACTACTGGTGGATATATGGTTTATACTTCCTACACATTCCGCAATGTATTCCAATATAGTGAAGGTGATATTTATTTTTGTTCTGCCGATATAGGTTGGGTTACAGGTCATTCATATAT
>JAYEGO010000048.1:0-19945 GCA_034659155.1 Bacteroidota bacterium
AATCTTAAAAACTCTGTCTACACTAACAGGAAATTGATTCAGGCTTGATTTTTTGTCAAAAGAGTACCACATGATACGCTTAAAAATATCTGTTTTTTTATGATAGATTGTTCCATCATTGGTCTCAAGATAAATTTCTGAACTGGGAAAGCCTTTTTGGGCCTCAATATAGATATCTAGTTCATAATTCAAGCAACATTTTAATTTTCCACACTGCCCAGCAAGTTTTTGGGGATTGAGAGATAATTCCTGGTGTCTGGCAGCATTAGTTGAAACAGACACAAAGTTTGTCATCCATGTGGAACAACACAATTCTCTGCCACATGATCCTATCCCTCCAATTCTTCCGGCTTCCTGGCGAGCTCCAATTTGCCGCATTTCTATCCTAACCTTAAACTGATCAGCAAGAACCTTGATCAACTCCCGGAAGTCAACTCTTTCTTCTGCTATATAATAAAAGATAGCTTTGGTTCTGTCTCCCTGATATTCAACATCACCAATCTTCATGTTAAGATTGAGATCTGCAGCAATTTTCCTGGCCTTAAGCATGGTTGGGTTTTCCAGGCCCTGCCCCTCCTTCCATTTTTCAATATCAACGTCTTTTGCCAGGCGATAAACCTTTTTAAATTCATTTTTTGCAGGATCCAGATTAAGTTTCCGCAGTTGTTCATTAACAATTTCTCCAGCCAATGAAATAATCCCAATATCATGACCGGGAGAAGCTTCCACTGCAACTACATCTCCCTTTTTCAATCTAAGGAGATTTACGTTATTATAAATTCCTTTGCGGGTATTTTTAAACCTGACCTCTATAAAATTGCTTGAAGATTTTCCACCAGGGACATTTTGAAGCCAATCGAAAGTAGGAAGCTTGAAGTTAGAATCAATTGAAAACCTTGTATGATTGAAAGATATTTTTGTTTCCTTATCAGGATTCAGAGTCTGCTCGTCCATTCCTCAGAAATTAAGTAAACCCTGTGAATTTTATTACTCAGGGTGATGATATATGAAATTAAGAAACAAAAATAGCTATTTCCTGATCAATTTCATAGTTTTGATAGAGAGGTCAAATAATACTGTTTTCTGATAAGCATTTGCCTCTACATCCAAAATTGCCTGGTTTATTTCTTCTGATAGTTCAAAAATATTATATTCATTAATGAATTTGGAAAATTTTCCTGAAAACTCATCCTCCTCTTCTCCCATTCTTACAAGTTTGTCTTTCTGCTCTGGCATTTGGCTCAGCAAGAAATTCTCCCGGGTCATTCGTATTGCATAATTTAGAAACTGCTTTATTTTTTCTCTCCCCTTTCCTGACACTTCATCAACCCAACTCAAAATTTCTGCTACTTCCTGTTTATAACATAGCCTCATCCATCTAATAAAAAGTTCCAAATGTTCATTTTGTTCATTAGAAGACTGAATATATTCCAGGGATTTGGTATAATTTCCCCTTGAAAGTCTGGTAATGCTTCTTTTTTCCTTTTCTGATAAATCAAAGTTCTTTTCCAGCATATTATTTATTTCTTCATCCTTTAATGCAGGAATTCTTAAAGTTTGAACTCTTGAAAGCATTGTTGGAAGCAACTGATTGGGGGAAACCGAAACTATCAGAAAAAGAGTTTTAGGTGGCGGTTCTTCTAAAATTTTCAAAAGCTTATTAGCACAACTTATATTCATGCGTTCTACCTGCCAAATAATCATCACCTTATATTCCGCCTCAAATGTTTTAAGATTCAGCTTCCTGAGTATTTCTTCACTCTCATGGCTATAAATCATACCTTGTTTATTCTCATTCCCAAGATATCTGTACCATTGAGCTGCACTCAAATAGGGTTGTTCCAGAACTGCCTCCCTCCACTCCGCAACAAAATCATCACTCTTAGGCTTTTTGTTGTTATTTGTGGTAGTAACAGGAAACACAAGGTGAAGATCAGGATGTATTAATTTCTGAACTTTAAGGCAGGAATTACAAGTCCCGCATGAATCCTTTTCATTTCGGTTTTCACACAGAACATATTGAGCAAATGCAAGCACAAGGGGCAGGGTTCCAAAACCCTCCTCCCCGGTAAACATCTGAGCATGACTGATTCTCTCTTCTTTAACAGCCTGAAGAATCTTTTCCTTTATCTCTGTTTGACCGATAACTTCCGAAAATAGCATCCCTGTTATGATTATGTTACTGACAAAGGTATAATTTTATTGCCTGTTTTACTTTTAAGTATGAGAGTCTGATGTAAAAAAAATTGTAGATTATTTAGCAGTGGCCGTATAAAAAACTATATGTGGGCTAAAGCCCGGTGATAGCAAGAATTCTGTAACCCCAGGCTTCCTACCTGCCGGCATGAAAGTCTGGGCTTAGTAATACTTTGTTTTAATTGGGCTTTAGCCCTTCACCTAAATATATTATAAACAGCTTTTCATTTAAATAAATTTTCTTTTCTTCCTAACTTTGCATGCAAGAAACTATGTATTATTTACTATAATCAAAATCAAATGAAAACTATAGATGATTTATCCCTGTCCGGGAAAAAAGCACTCATAAGGGTGGATTTTAACGTTCCCCTGGATGCAAACCTGAAAGTAAGTGACGATACAAGAATAAAGGCTGCCTTACCCAGCATAAATAAAGTAATAGCTTCGGGTGGCTCTGTCATCCTGATGTCTCATCTGGGAAGACCAAAAGACAGCTATGAAGAAAAGTTTTCTCTTAAACATATTCTCGGTCGCCTGGAAATGCTTCTAAATAAAACTGTGTTTTTCTCAAATGACTGCATTGGAGAGAAGACTCAGGAATTGGCAAGTAAGCTAAAACCAGGTGAAATACTGCTTTTGGAAAACCTCCGTTTTCATAAAGAAGAAAAAAGTGGAAATCGTGAATTTGCAGGTAAACTTGCTGCCCTTGCAGATGTCTATATCAATGATGCTTTCGGTACAGCCCATCGCGCACATGCTTCAACTACCATTGTTGCAGATTTTTTTCCAAAGGAAAAGGCTTTTGGCTATCTTATTAATAGCGAGCTGAAAAGTATGAATCAGGTTCTGGGGGCTCATGAAAAGCCCTTTACAGCAATTATGGGAGGAGCAAAAGTATCAGACAAAATACTGATTATTGAAAACTTACTTGACAAGGTTGATAATCTGATAATTGGTGGAGGAATGGCATACACTTTTGTGAAAGCTCAGGGAGGAAGCATCGGCTCTTCAATTGTTGAGACAGATAAATTGGATCTGGCAGTTAAGATACTGACAAAAGCCCGGGAAAAAAATGTTAAGGTCTTCCTGCCAGACGATGATGTAGTAGCTGACAGATTTGACGATAATGCAAATAAGAGTGTTTCCAGTGCTGGAGACATCCCGGAAGGATGGATGGGCCTTGATATTGGACCAAAGACTATTAAAGTATATACCGGGGTCATTCAAAATTCAAAAACTATTTTATGGAATGGCCCGATGGGGGTATTTGAGATGAACTCCTATCAGGAAGGTACAAAACAAATTGCAATTGCCATAGCAGAAGCTACATCGAAAGGGGCCTTTAGCCTGATTGGTGGTGGAGATTCGGTAGCTGCTATCAACAAATATAAACTGAAAGACAGGGTTAGTTATGTTTCCACAGGTGGTGGTGCCATGCTTGAATATATGGAAGGGAAAATACTTCCTGGAATTAAGGCAATTGAAAACTAATATTTTAAAACCATTGAAGAAAAATTCTTTTTTTAAATCCTTTTTAATCCTGGGTTTATCCCTCCTCTTTTTACCGGGTTTGTATGGGCAAAAGCCGGATTACCAGTTGCAGATTCTGAATAAAAATAAGGATGGAGTTACATGCCTGGATTTTAGTCCGGATGGGGAAAATATTCTTTTCGGATCAGGAGACAGAAAGGCAAAAATATGGGACTATCAGGATAATAAAATTCTCTGGGAGGCAGATCTACCCAGAGAAATTTATTCAGTGAAGTACCTCCCAAACGGGAAATTCTTTTTTGTAAATGGGGGGAATCAAATCCTTATTTATGATTCTATTGGACAATATGTAAATACCCTGAAAGGGCATGCAACAGCAATCTGGTCAATGGATACCGACCCTGAAGGAAGATTTCTTATATCCGGCTGCTTTGCAAAAACATTCAGGTTGTGGGACATTTCTGAAGTAAAACTCCTGTTTCAAAATTCTCAGCACTCAAAAAGTGTTCTTTCTGTTTGTTTCAATTCCATGGGCACAAAATTTGCCAGTGGATCTTTGGATAAAAGTATTAAGATCTGGTCATGGCCAGAAAGAATACTATTGCATTCTTTTGCGGCCCATAGTGAAAATATTTATGACCTGGAGTTTAATTCTGCCGTAAAAATACTTGCCAGTGCTTCAAGGGATAAAAACATCAAGCTCTGGGATGTTGAAACCGGTGAATTAACCAGGATACTAAAAGGACATACCGAAAGTGTTTTTTGTTTAAGTTTCAGCCCAAATGGGCATTTTCTCATCAGCGGTGCTGCTACCGGAAATATTAAGCTATGGGAAGTTGCAACAGGAAGATGCATTCATACTTATATTGGACATGATGGCCCTGTAAGCAGTATCCATTTTCATCCCGATGGCTCCAGCTTTGCCAGTGGGTCATATGACGAAACTATAAGAATATGGGAATTATCTCCCGAACTGATCGTAAATTTCTGCTGCCCTTCAGAACTGGAATCTGAAATTTCCTCAAATAAGGTTTTCCTTCCCAAAGGAGAAAATGAATCAAAATCAGAATATAAAATTAGGTTACAAAAGCAGGAAGAAATTAAAAAACAATTAGTAAATAAATACTACCAGAAATATCTGGCGCGTTTGAATAGTATGCAACTTTAATTTATGTGAGTTCGATATAAGTAGTAAGCTTTTGTTTTGGAAAGAAGTTATTTTATATAAGAAAATATGTGTATTACTTTCGGTGAAAGATTATTCTTAGTGATTGCTTTGTGTCCCTGCCTGCCGGCATGCAGGTTGGAGTTTTGGTGGATTTTTTTTGCCACAAAGGCACAAAGGCACTAAGTCACCAAGCTACACCAAGATAAATTAAAGCTTTGTTTATCAGTATTTAATATTTCTAACTCTCGATTATTATTATGAATATGTATAAAGAAATATTTTTTCTATTATTGATCCTGTTTGCTTCAGCATGCTCCAAGGATAAAGAAGTAAAAACTTCAGGCACTCATACTATTACTTCTGAAATGATTCTGGAAGGGCAGACTTACAGCTATTATGGGTTTTCATTCAGTAAAGCATCGGTAAAATTATACAATGTGGCAAGCAGTACTGATCGTCCCGATTTTGGAGTAGGAATGAATCAGGACAGCCTTCCATATTTTGACACAGAAAATATTGAAGAATCTTTTGCCCTGGCAGGCGAATTTTCAACAGCCGATTCTGCACTCACATTTTTTAATAACTATGGAGAAGTAGATGTAAACTCTTATGTGGGATTGGCCCAGCCTGTGCTTGAAAACCAGATATGGGTATTCAAAACCAGAAGTAACACCTTCGGGAAAATATTGATCATGAATACATTAAGATATGAAAAAAATTCCTATATGATTGTTGAGGTGCATTTTAAATGGGTATACCAGCCGGATGGATCAAGCACTTTTTTGGAATAAGCATGAAGACATGGAAGATTGGAATGTTGGAATGTTGGAAGATTTGGAATAGAGGTGAAGGCTGTCTCGTCCTGAAATAGGTTTACAGAATTTGTAAACAAATAACATGATCTAAAAGAGTAAATGAGAGTTCCTGAATGTAGGGGTTAATCAATACATATTATGTCTGTTGACCAAATTCTTAAATCTCAAATATTCAAAATTGGAAGCCACAAAGAATTCAACTTCCTTGCACTGGAAATATTCAAATTCCAGGCAGAGAAAAATCCTGTTTATAAAGAATATATCGGGTATCTCGGTATTGATCCTTCCGGTGTTGATGATATTTGTAAAATACCTTTTCTCCCTATACGTTTTTTTAAAACACTTAAAGTATTCATTGGGAATGGGGATCCTGCAATTATCTTCACAAGTAGCGGCACTACAGGAGCATTAACCAGCAGCCATATGCTTACTGATACATTATTGTATGAAAAAAGCTTTTTATCCGGGTTCCGGTATTTTTATGGTAATCCTAAAGATTATTACATCCTTGCTTTGCTTCCATCGTATCTGGAAAGAGAGGGATCTTCACTGGTCTACATGGTCTCCCGATTGATTAAGGAAACCCAAAGTTCTGAAAGTGGCTTTTTTCTGAACAATCTTGAAGAATTCACATCAAAATTTTTCTTTCTGAAAAAAAGAAATGACCGGAAAATTATGATCTGGGGAGTGAGTTATGCGCTTTTAGATCTGGCTGAAAAATATGCCCCCGATCTGTCCGGGGCTATCCTGATTGAAACCGGAGGGATGAAAGGCAAGAGAAAAGAAATCATTCGGGAGGAATTACATCAGATCCTTTGTAAGAATTTCAATTTAAGTAATGTCCATTCCGAATATGGAATGACAGAACTTTTGTCACAAGCCTACTCGAAAGAACAAGGAGTATTTTACACCCCTCCCTGGATGAAAATTTTGATTCGCGACATTTATGATCCATTCCGTTATATGCAAGACGACAGGACAGGAGGCATCAATATCATAGATCTTGCCAATCTTTACTCCTGTTCCTTTATAGAAACCGAGGACCTGGGAAGCAAGCTTGATGATGGATTTAAGGTTCTTGGCAGATTCGACACTAGTGACATCAGGGGATGTAACCTGATGGTAGATTAATAAAAACTCGCCGGGTGACTGCGAGTCACCCGGTGAGTAGGATCTCAGAGGCCCAACTTTTTAGCAATCTCTTTTGGAAGGGCATCTTTATGTATCATAATTGCCATAGTATTCAGGCGAACATAGGCATCTGACATATACAAAAAACCTCCCCAATCATAACGATCCTTTCCATGGGAATTCTTGGTGAGATAATAATAGTTACCATCGTCAGCTTTATAAAGCCCGGTTAGGTGCATTAAATGATCGTCGGTAGCTGAAAAATTATCAAATACTTTTTGCCTGTTGTCTTCTGTTACTATTTTCTCATCAATTAATTGAGTGAAGGCTTGTTCATTTTCTTCGTCTGACATATCACTCCAATCCTTTTCCGGAACTATTCCCAGTCCTTTCTTACCGGAAAGGCCTTTATCGCTAACATCCCCATCCCAGCATACTGAATAACCATTCTTTAAAGCATATTGTATAACTTGCATAAATTCATCCAGTGGAATATTGTAATACAGCTCGTTTGACCAGTTATCCGGGACTTCCAATATGAAACTTGAATAATAAGGGTGATGCTTATATGAGGATATTTCAATGTAATCATCAGGACTAAAACCAAGGGAAGAAACAAACTCAACCGGGCTAAGGCCCTTTCCTTTTACCTGAGCAGTTGTAGGCAATTCACCAAAATATGTATCCAGAAGTGCTGAGAAAGCTTTTTTCCAAACAGGTGTTAACTGTCCCGCTTTCAATACCCCATCTAAGTATGCGTGCAACACAGTATTTAATTCCCGGTGATTATGAGTTTCTGATCCATACATTATTCCATGATAGCTATCCTCAGTAACAAATCCATAATTCCTTACAACATTCATTACGTCATGGGCCTGCCCTCCGGAGCCAAAATTGGCCATTCCATGATATCTGACATACATATCTGCTTTTGATTCATAAGCATGCCTGGAAAAATACATTTCAGATAAATCAAATTCAGGCTTCCCCATTCTTAAAAGTTCAGTTTCAATAAATGAAGTCGCGGCAAAAGACCAGCAAGTACCTGTTCTTGCCTGACTTTTTACAGGGCTGGTTTTAATTATTTTTACGGCTTCCAGAGGAATTGGGGTGTTCTCTGTTTCCTGGGCATAGATTGTAGTAATACCAGCCACGAGTGCAATCCAGAGCAAAGAAAATTTTTTTAGGTGTAATTTTGTGTTCATTTTGTTATTTTTTAAAACGCCTTTAGGTTTCAAGGTAAGGAAATATTTGAATATTCGATATATGCCTGCATTTGCAATACAACATTTGTTTAATTATTCACGTCCACAAAATTGTATTCTATATAGGAAAAGGCATAAGTTTAATCGATTTTTTTTGCTTCTATGTCAATCACTCCCCCCGATACTATAAACTTCATTACCTCAGAGGATGGTAAATCAAGGGGTGTAACCTGCTTGGCCGGGACTATAAATAACTCTCCTGAAAAATTATAGGAATGAGGGAAATAAACTGCAACTTTCTTGTCCCTCACACCAATCTTGCTTAAATCTTCCTGTGTAATAAATCCCAATTTTTCAAGATTAGTAAGATGATTGATTTTCACCAATGCAGGGTTACTGAATTTTCTTTCCTTTCCTACAAAGGCCGAAAGTATATCTTTTAAAGAGGTAAACAGCAGGTTGATAAGAGGAATTTTCATAAAAGCCTTATTCACCAGGTTTTTTACCGGTCTGAAAATAAAAGTACCTCCCAGCAAGCCAACCAGGGCAATAACGGCCAAAACGATCAGAAGATCGAGAAAAGGGATATTTACATGAATAATTGGCCGGATGTAGGTAATCAACAAACCATTTATAAAAATATAAATCTGATACACTATATAAATGGTCAATCCTATCGGAACCAGGAACAATAAGCCCTGGAAAAAATACTTTCTTAATTTCTTCATCACAATTTGCTCTTTAAGTTAACTAAAATAGGGAACTTGCTAATGTAATGATAATTACCCATAAGCCTGTGGGAAGATGAGTCATTTATATACTGCAATAAATCTGGCATTTTATTCGTCTGACCACTTATGGTTAAGGCCAGTAGACAGACATATCTATTTTACACGATGAATTAACTAATAGTGGTCTGACAAGTATCCTTCTACTCATATTTTAAAGTAGTATATGTATTAACCATGGTATTTATATATTACGTCCCTACGGGACTTTCTTATGAGGGTGTTTCATTTTCTATAAATATTAAACTTAATTATGAGACTTTAGATAAGATCGGAATTCTTTCCTGGAAACTTCACCTACTATACTCTTTTCTTCCCATCTTGCAACTGCTCTTTACTTGAGCGGGGAAGTTTTTTCATCACCAGATCGTAAGAGTCATCAATCCACTTTTCAATCATTGAGGAAGGAATACTTCCATTCAATATTCATCTCTAAAACAAAGTTGGATAAAAAGCATTCTCGACATGATTAATTCCAGGGTTTCTTTCCGGAAAACTAATAAAAATAACATCAAATCTTGTTTCAAAATCCAGCTCGTGTTTCCTGATATAAGCATCACAAGCCTCCACCAGGAATCTCTCTTTTTGTTTATTCACAACTTCTCCTGGTTTTTCAATAAAATCATATTTCCTGGTTTTTACTTCCACAATAATCAGTAAATTATCTTTTTGCGCGATGATATCAATTTCTTTCTTGTCATATCTCCAGTTTCGGTCTCGTATTAAATAGCCCTTTTCAAGAAGAAATTTAGTTGCCATTTCTTCCCCTAGTTCTCCCAATTTATCTTTCTTTTTCATTAGCACAATCAAATTTATCAATTAACCAGCATTATTCCTGAAAGTATTATGAATAAATCAGGTTAATCTTCATCCTTGCCGCATCGGGACTTATTTTTACTTTTTCTTACTTATCTTTATCAAACTTTTTCATCCTGAACCATAGAATAAAAAAAGAATGAATGCATTCAAAAGACACCTGGTAACTTCCGCTCTCCCTTATGCAAACGGGCCCATTCATATTGGTCACCTGGCAGGAGTTTATATTCCATCTGATATTTATACCCGCTATTTGCGTTTAAAAGGAGAAGATGTTCTTTCTATTTGTGGTTCTGATGAACATGGTGTTCCCATTACCTTAAAAGCCCGCCAGGAAGGAATTACACCCCAGGATGTGGTTGATAAATTTCATAGCTTGAATAAAAAATCTTTTGAAAAACTGGGTATCTCTTTTGATATATATGCCCGCACCACTTCTCCCGTACACCATGAAATGGCATCTGAATTTTTTAAAACTTTATATGACAAAGGAGATTTCATTGAAAAAACTTCAGATCAATATTATGATGAAGAAGCAAAACAATTTCTTGCTGATCGATATATTACAGGAACCTGCCCGCATTGTGGAAATGAGCAGGCCTATGGAGATCAGTGTGAAAGCTGTGGCACTTCTTTAAGCCCTAATGAATTGATAAAACCAAAGTCCACAATCAGTGGAAGTAAACCAGTTCTTAAGCAGACAAAACACTGGTATTTGCCGCTTGACCAGCATGAGCCTTTCCTAAAAAAATGGATCCTTGAAGAACACAAAGATTGGAAAACCAATGTCTATGGTCAGTGTAAATCATGGCTGGATACCGGTCTTCAGCCAAGAGCAGTAAGCCGTGATCTCAATTGGGGAGTTCCTGTTCCTGTAAAAGGGGCTGAAGGGAAAGTGCTTTATGTTTGGTTTGATGCACCCATTGGTTACATCTCTGCAACCAAAGAACTAACCGGGGATTGGGAAAAATACTGGAAAAGCAAAGATACTAAAATGGTTCATTTTATTGGAAAAGACAACATTGTTTTTCATTGCATCATATTTCCCACTATGTTAAAGCTTGAGGGAAGTTATATCCTTCCAGAAAATGTGCCTGCCAATGAATTTCTTAATCTGGAAGGAGATAAAATCTCTACATCCAGGAACTGGGCAGTTTGGTTGCATGAATACCTGGAAGATTTTGAAGAAAAAGAAGACGTTTTAAGATATGTATTATGTGCCAATGCCCCTGAAACAAAGGACAATGATTTTACCTGGAAAGATTTTCAAAACCGTAATAATAATGAACTTGTAGCCATTCTTGGCAATTTTGTAAACCGGGCGGTAGTTTTAACTAATAAGTTTTTTGATGGAATTGTTCCCGCATCTAAAATACTGAATGACTATGACAGAGAAACACTGAAAGAAATTCCGCTAATTAAATCCAGAGTAGAACAAAGTATTGAGAGATTTAGATTCAGGGAGGCCCTTAAAGAGGCTATGAACCTGGCAAGGCTGGGAAACAAATATCTTGCTGACACAGAGCCCTGGAATCACAGCAAAAATGATGAAGAACGGATAAAAACTATCCTGAACACATCCCTTCAGATTTGTGCTAATCTTTCTGTCCTTTTAAAGCCATTTCTCCCTTTTAGTGCAAAAAAACTTTCCGGTTTCCTGAATTTTGAAAGTTCAGACTGGAAAAATATTGGAAAGGGTGATCTTTTGGCCCCGGGACACAAAATCAACAAAGCCTCTCATTTATTTCAAAAAATTGATGATAAGCTTATTGAAAAGCAAGTGCAAAAACTTATGGATACCAGGCAAACACTTACTGATAAAATTGTTGCCCCGGCTAAAGATGTTATAACTTTTGAAGATTTTTCACAAATGGATATTCGTACAGGAACTATACTGGATGCTGAGAAGGTTCCTAAAACCAAGAAGCTAATTAAGTTACTTATTGACACCGGAATTGATCAGCGAACAGTGGTATCAGGGATAGCTGAATATTATAAAGCAGAAGAAATTATTGGGAAACAAGTCTCCATTCTGGTAAACCTTGCACCACGTAAGTTAAAAGGTATTGAATCACAAGGAATGATACTGATGGCCGAAGACACTGAAGGAAAACTAGTATTTGTAAGCCCTGAAGAAAATATTCAAAATGGTTCGGATATAAAATAAGCTAAAAGCATCATTTAGCAATAAATATTGAATCTTTTCATACATGTCGTTCCTATGGAACTTCATTTCCCTATATCCTTAAAAAAGGGACTCACGTCCCTTGATATAACATAATATCCCGATGGGATAATATTTTGGTTTCACCTGTTTTCCGAGTTGGACACCCAAAAAACAACATGAATTGGCAGTAAAATGCAGATTATGTATCAGTTAAGATTATTGCATTAAGATTTGTTCGGAAAAACAGGAAAGATCCATACTAATGAGTTTTATAGGAACGAAATGTTATGTTTTAAAAGAATTTTTACTTCTCAAGGATCCAGTAATGCTCTCCTGGATGGGCTGCTTGATATTCTCCCAATTGTTTCTTTGCTTCAGAAAAATGTGTGTGTCCACTGATTGCAACCCTGAAAAACCCATTTGAAACTTCAAATATTCTGCCTGAATAACCATTATTAATCAGGTTATTATTCAGGCGCGTAGCATTTCCCTTATTTTTAAAACTTCCGGCAATCACATAAAATCGTTCTACTGCAATAGAACTTGTTTCAGTGGCAGATACAGACTCATCCAAAATTTCATTTTCAGTAAAAGATTCCGCTAAATGAATATCTTCTTCTGCACTTTCAGTCGAATTATTTGGTTCAGGTTCGTTAAATGTGGCTTCAGCTACCTGAAGAGTGTTTTTGTCCGTTTTTGGTTCTTCGTAAACAAGCTCTTTCTGTTCAAATATTTTCCATGACAAACTTCCAAGATCAAAATTCAGGAGATCAGTTTTGATGGGAACCAGAGCCAGAGCAACAAGAATGGGTATCGCAATCAGGCTTCTTTTTAAAATCCTACTCCGCCTGGAGTTACTCCCAACTTGCTGATTCTTTAGCTTAGGCTGAATTTTCTTTCTAACATCATATTCTTCAAGCTCATGATATTCAAAGGAGGACAAACCAAAAGATGCAGTAAGAAAATTAGTGGATCTGTCAGGTTCAAACTGGAGTATTTTATCTTTTCCCAGATAAAAAGTTCCTAAATCATCAAAAACAACATTTTTACCTTTTGATAATCGTTTTTTCACGTCCTCAACAAATTCTCTGACATTATTCCTGGCATCCGGATATGCAAGGCCTGTACTTATTGAAACTGTACTGATAAGTAAACCGTCATTATGAACCAGTTGGTTGTTGAATCCAATTTCTTTTGAGGGAGGTGAAAAAACATTCCTGTCATAATCTACTTCGGCCGATTTATAGTTTGCAACAAATCCCCCAAACTCTGGAATAATTACACAGTCATGAAGGTATAAAAGATCTTTAATTTTTCCTGGAATATCCATCTTCAATTCTATTAACTTTCTACAAATTTAGTAAATCCAAGCTAAATTATAACTTTTTAATAATAAAGCCGTAATAATAATTCTGTTGATGTTCTACGAATTTTAAATTTAAATGGTTGCAATACTATGACAAAAACCACATTTCAGTAGTAATATTTTAGTTATTTTCGTATTTGAAAAATGAATCCCGCAACAATGAATGAGATCAGGATGGTTGACCTTAGAGGTCAGTATGAAAAAATAAGCAAAGAGATTGACCTTGCTATAAAGGAGGTTCTTTTATCCACATCATTTATCAATGGCCCTGCTGTTATGGAATTCACAGATGCACTTAAAGAATACATGGGAGTAAAACATGTCATTCCCTGTGCCAATGGTACTGATGCTTTGCAGGTAGCTCTTATGGCTTCAGGTCTTCAACCCGGAGATGAAGTAATTACTGCTGATTTTACCTTTGTGGCAACTGCTGAAACAATTGCGCTCCTGGGTTTAAAACCAAAGCTGGTAGATGTGTGTCCGGGTGATTTTACTATTGATCCTGTGGAAATTGAAAAAGCAATTACCGGGAAAACCAAAGCCATCATTCCTGTACATTTATATGGGCAATGTGCAAAAATGGAAGAGATCCTTGCAATTGCCAGGAAGCACAATTTGATGGTAATTGAAGATTCAGCACAATCAATGGGAGCCGATTATATTTTTAAAAACGGTAAACGAAAAAAAGCAGGAGCTCTGGGAAACATCGGATGCACTTCATTTTTTCCTTCAAAAAACCTTGGAGCATATGGAGATGCAGGAGCAATTTTTACCAATGATGATGTTCTTGCCGAAAAATTAAGATATATTGTGAATCATGGAATGAAAGTCCGCTATTACCATGATTATGTTGGTGTAAATTCACGTCTCGACAGTATACAGGCAGCAATATTAAGAATCAAGCTTAAACATCTCGATTCTTATAACCTTGCCAGGCAAAAAGCAGCAGCAGCATATGATAATGCTTTTTCTACAGAAAAACGCCTCACCATTCCTGAAAGAACTTCCTGGTCAAACCATATTTTTCACCAATATACCTTAAAAACTATTGGTATTGACAGGGATTTGCTTATTGAGAAGCTTAAACAAAAGTCTATTCCTGCAATGATCTATTACCCTGTACCTTTACACAAACAAAAAGCTTATAGGAGTAATGATTATGTCGAAAAGAATTTTTCAATAAGTAATGCATTGTGTAATTCTGTAATTTCTCTTCCTATTCATACTGAGCTTTCTCAGGAACAAATATATTATATTAGTCAAAGCCTTTTAGAGATCATTCAGAAAATTTAATGGTATGAAGAAAGAATATTTCGTGCATGAATCATCAGTAATAGATGAGGGTGCCATCATCGGGAAGGGGACAAAAATATGGCATTTTTCTCATATCATGAATGGTTCAAAAATTGGCAATAACTGTAACATTGGGCAAAATGTTGTGGTTTCTCCTGATGTGATCCTGGGACAGAACGTGAAAGTTCAAAACAATGTTTCGATATATACCGGTGTTGTATGTGAAGATGATGTGTTTCTTGGGCCATCAATGGTTTTTACCAATATTGTAAATCCAAGAAGCAGCATTATACGAAAAGGCGAATACATTAAAACTCTTGTGAAGAAGGGGGCAAGCATCGGTGCAAATGCCACCATTATTTGTGGTATAAGTATTGGTTCTTATGCCTTCATAGGTGCAGGTACTGTAGTAACCAAAGATGTTCAACCCCATTCCCTGGTAGTTGGCAATCCGGGAAAACATGTTGGCTGGATGAGTCAATGGGGACAGCGATTGAATTTTGACAGCAATGGATTTGCCATTTGTTCTGAAAGTAAAGAAAAATATATGTTGAAAGCCGGACAGGTGTCAAAAGTAACGAAATCCTAAATTTAGCCTTAATTGAACACAAGCTCTTTTCATTAACTTTGTAGCTTAAACCTCTTATTTATAACTCATGGTTCATAAACCAAAAAACTTTTCTCTAATTGGCGTTGCCGGATATATTGCCATAAGACACCTTAAAGCCATTAAAGAAACCGGTAACCAGCTGATTGCTTCTCTCGATCAGTTTGATAGTGTTGGTGTTATTGACCAATACTTCCCTGATTCAGATTTTTTTGTTGAATTTGAAAGATTTGACAGACATTTAGATAAAATAAAAAGAAATGGCATTCATATGGATTATGTATCTATCTGTTCGCCAAACTTTTTGCATGATGCACACATTCGTTTTGCACTTCGACATCAGGCAGATGCTATTTGCGAAAAGCCTATGGTTCTTAACCCATGGAATGTAGATGCACTACAGGATTTTGAAAAGGAAACTGGTAAAAATGTTTACAATCTCCTGCAATTGAGGCTTCATCCTTCAATAATAGAGCTGAAAAAAAGAATTGAAAACGGCCCGAAAGATAAGATTTATGATATCGATCTAAGTTATATTACCAGCAGAGGAAATTGGTATTTTTTCTCCTGGAAAGGAGATATTCAGAAATCCGGAGGAGTTGCAACCAATATTGGGGTACATTTTTTTGATATGCTGACATGGATTTTTGGAGAAGTTGAAGAAAACACTGTCCATATATCAAAAGATAATAAGGTTGCCGGTTATTTAGGTCTGAAAAGAGCCAGGGTAAGATGGTTTTTAAGTGTGGATTATAAAGATATTCCTGAGAAAATAAAAGCCAAAGGCCAAAGAACATTCCGATCGCTGAAACTGGATGACCAGGAGATTGAATTCAGTGATGGATTTACTAACCTTCATACACTTAGTTATGAAAATATCCTTTCCGGGAAAGGTTTTGGTATTAAGGAGGTGGAAAGCAGCGTAAAAACTGTTTATGATATAAGAAATGCAGTGCCTGCAGGATGTAAAGGAGACTATCACCCTTTCTGTAAAAATATTAAATAATTAATAATATAATTGTTCATGTATAAGAATATAGTAGATAAAAAAACGAAAATTTCAGTAATTGGTCTTGGATATGTCGGTCTTCCCATTGCACTTGAATTTGCTAAAAAAGGACCGGTTATAGGATATGATATCCGGGAAGATCGCATTGAATTAATGAGAAAAGGAATAGACCCAAGCAATGAACTGGGTCCTGAAGCTTTTGAAAATACAAACATTCAATTCTCTTCCTCACCTGAAATTATTGCACAAGCAGGATTTCATATTATTGCGGTTCCAACTCCAATAGATGATTATAATCTTCCTGACCTGAAACCTCTTCTTTCAGCCACCGCGGTGGTAGGGAAAAATATGAAAAAGGGAGATTATGTTGTATATGAATCAACCGTATATCCGGGTTGTACTGAAGAGGAGTGTATTCCACTGCTGGAAGAATCTTCCGGACTTAAATATATTCAGGATTTTAAGGTTGGTTTTTCACCTGAACGAATAAATCCGGGAGATAAAGTACACACCTTAACAAATATTGTTAAAGTAGTTTCCGGATGTGATAAAGAGTCTCTTGAAAATATCTCAAAAACTTACGAAATGATCATTACAGCAGGTGTTCATCGTGCCAGCTCCATTAAAGTTGCAGAAGCAGCCAAAATCATTGAAAATACGCAGAGAGATATTAACATTGCTTTCATGAATGAGCTTTCCATTGTATTTGGACGATTGGGAATCAATACTTATGAAGTTTTGGAGGCCGCCGGAACAAAATGGAACTTCTTAAAATTTTTCCCGGGTTTAGTGGGAGGACATTGCATTGGCGTAGATCCATATTATCTGACTTACAAAGCCAAGCAAATTGGCTATCATGCACAAATTATTAGTTCGGGTCGCTTTGTAAATGATTCTATGGGGGGCTATGTGGCAAAGCAAACCGTGAAAAAAATCATTGCTAACGATAAAAATATCCGGGATTCTAAGGTACTGATAATGGGAGCTACTTTTAAAGAAAATGTAAGTGATATCAGGAATTCTAAAGTTGTTGATATTGTAAAGGAGCTGCATTCTTTTGGGGTAAATGTTGATGTTACCGATCCTTATGCCGATCCGGAAGAAGTCAAAGAAGTATATGGCTTTGAGCTCAAAGAAAAAAACGGCACAAATTATGACGCAGTAATTGTGGCTGTTAGTCATGCCGAATTTATTGAACTGGATGAATCCTATTTTATTGATTTATTAAATCCGGCAGGGCTTCTTGTTGATATTAAAGGGGTATATAGAGGTAAAATGCAAAAACTTGATTATTGGAGTTTGTAATTATATCAAATGCTTGCCATGTGAAATGCGACGCAGGTCGAAGATCCTGACATTTATCGTTAGGGAGCAAATTTCACTGTGGTCAAAGGTCAAATATGTTTTATAGAGCAATTAATAAGTATTACTGAAAAGTTTTGATTGAAACTTAAAGAAAATGCAACTAAATATATTGTTATAAACATGAAAATTTTGGTTACAGGAGGCACCGGTTATATTGGTTCTCATACTTCTGTAGAATTAATGAACCAGGGTTTTGAAATTGTCATAATTGATAACTTATCGAATTCAAATATTAAAGTTTTAGACGGGATAAAAGCCATCACAGGTATTCGTCCCGAATTTGAAAAACTCGACCTTTGCCAGGCTGAAGCCCTGGATAATTTTTTCAAGAAGAATGATCAAATTAATGCGATAATTCATTTTGCTGCCTATAAAGCAGTTGGAGAATCCGTTGAAAACCCAATAAAATACTACCATAACAACCTGGTTTCCCTGTTAAACCTGCTTCAGGCAATGAAAAAGTATCAGGTTCCTTTTATGGTTTTTTCTTCCTCATGCACCGTTTATGGAGAAGCCCGCGAACTACCGGTAACTGAGAACTCTCCTGTTCAACCTGCAGAATCACCCTATGGAAATACAAAGCAAATTGCAGAAGAGATCCTTCATGAATTTGTAAATTCCCAGGATAAGATTCAGGCTGTTGCCCTGCGTTATTTTAATCCAATAGGAGCACATCCTTCCTCACATATCGGGGAATTACCTATTGGTGAACCTGAAAATCTTGTTCCCTATATTACACAAACCGGGATTGGTTTGCGAGATCATTTAAATATTTTCGGGAATGATTATGAAACTCCTGACGGTACAGCAGTTCGTGATTACCTGCATGTAGTAGATCTGGCTAAAGCACATGTAGCTACTTTGAAAAGACTTCTTTCTCAACAAAATAAAAAGCCTTATGAAGTTTTTAACCTGGGAATGGGAAAAGGAGTTTCTGTACTGGAAATGATACAATCTTTTAACCGGGTAAGTGGAAAAACCTTAAACTATAAACTTGTGGACAGGCGACAGGGAGATATTGAAAAGATCTGGGCTGATACATCCCTTGCCACAAAAGAGTTGGGATGGAAAACAGAAAGTTCGCTTGATGAAGCCATGAAAACCGCATGGGACTGGGAGAAACGACTAAATGAAAAACAATCTTAAAGCTATGCGACATAAAATATTAATCACCGGAGGTGCTGGATTTATAGGTTCTCATGTAGTTAGGAGATTCTTAAAGCATTACCCGGAATATGAAATTATCAATCTTGATAAGCTTACCTATGCCGGAAACCTGGAAAATCTCCAGGATATTGCAGATTTACCAAACTATTCTTTTGTAAAAGGAGATATTGGAGACCTGCAGTTTCTGAAAGATTTATTCCAGGAACACAATTTTACCGGTCTCATTCACCTGGCTGCAGAATCTCATGTAGATCGCTCTATTTCAGATCCCCTGGAATTCATCAGGACAAATATGATGGGAACAGCAAATTTGCTGCATGTTTCCCAGGAGTACAGAAAAAATAATTCAGAATTTCTCCGCTTTTACCATATCTCTACTGATGAAGTTTACGGATCACTCGGAGATAAAGGTTTGTTTACAGAAATCACTCCCTATGATCCTCGTAGTCCATATTCTGCATCTAAAGCAGGTTCTGATCACCTGGTCAGGGCTTTTTATCACACTTATGATTTCCCGGTTGTATTATCTAACTGTTCCAACAATTACGGACCAAATCAATTCCCTGAAAAACTCATCCCTCTTGTAATTAATAATATCCTGCTATCAAAAAAAATTCCGGTTTATGGAAAAGGAGAAAATATAAGGGACTGGATATATGTAGAAGATCATGCAGCCGCAATTGACCTGATTTTTCATAAAGGGAAGGCCGGAGAAACTTATAATGTTGGGGGGAACAATGAATGGAAAAACCTGGATCTGATCAAAGTGCTTTGCGAGATTATGGATCAAAAACTGGATCGGGCAAAAGGGACATCTGAAAAACTGATTCGTTTTGTAAAGGACCGGGCAGGTCACGACTTAAGATATGCTATTGATTCTTCAAAAATTGCCTCAAAACTAGGATGGGCACCTAATTTGGATTTTAAGAACGGACTTTCAAAAACTGTGGATTGGTATCTTCAAAACCAAAACTGGCTTGATCATATACTTACCGGGGAGTATGAGTTATACTATGATCAGCAATATTCAAAAAGGTAATTTATGAAAGGCTAAGGAAAAGAAGGCTGAGGCTAAGGTGTTGAATATTAGTTCTTGGTCTGTTTTTCTGGCATAACCAACATCAGTAGATAAATTGAGACAAATAACAGGAGATTATCCTTTTGGTATGGAATTTAATAACCAGCTAGTTATTTCAAATGATAATAAGTATCTGTATAACGGCAAAGAACTGCAGGACGATGACCTGGGTGGCGTGAGACTGGACTGGTACGACTAAGAGTTTCGTTTATATGATCCCACAATAGCGCGTTTTACTATGATTGATCCTCATTCTGAGAATTATTACAAACATTCCACATAT
>JAYEGO010000049.1:0-5721 GCA_034659155.1 Bacteroidota bacterium
AATATTCGCCTTTTTATTTGTGCTGAAAGGGCACTGCCTATCTGTTACTTTATAATCAGTATACTTTGAGTCGAACATGCAAAAACCATCGTGATGCTTGGTGGTAAATACTAAATATTTCATTCCTGCATCTTTTGCGGCATTTGCCCATTTTTCAGGATTGAATTTTTCAGGATTAAAGGTGGTTTTCAGATTTTCGTATTCCTTTACATATTCAAAATATGTATCAGGGGTACCTTCTTTTTTTCTCTGGCACCAGCCATAATCTTCAGGGCAAATAGACCATGATTCTACAATCCCCCATTGAGAATATGCCCCCCAGTGCATCAAAAGTCCAAACTTTAAATCCTGCCATTTTTCAAGTTTTTCTAATACCAGGGGATCGGTTTCAGGTATGTATTTTTGTGTTTCATGTTGAGCTATTATACTATTGCTTAAAAATAGAAGGGGAAGAAGTAAAAAGTATATATTTCTCATCTGTTTATAGTTTATCTTTGTTGCCAATATGTTGATTTCATTAATTTATTATAATTTCATCTAAGAATAACCAGGCTTTGCCACCAGCACTTTCATGCCATTGAGGGCAAGTACCAATATTTTTAGCCAACATTTTCACAAAACGTACATTTGAATTATTTGCATCAGTTTTGAATTTCTTAATCTCAAAATTATCGTTTTGGTTTCGGGAATCTTTATCAAATGGTTTAATTTCCTTATAATTATTTCCATCAGTAGATACAGATAGCACAACTTTTTCCGGGCCAAATATCCATGAGCCCTGGTTGATGAGAAACCTGCATTCAATTTGTTTAATTGTAGTTATTTCCTTCAAATCAACAATGATCTCAACATCTGTTTCCTGAAATCCCAGCCACTCATCATCACTATAATCCAAACTGCCAATTACACCATTAATTAATGTTTTATCTCCATGGCCGGAATATTGGTAAGCATATGGATTTTTGATTGAGATATTTTTACCAGTTGCCAAATTGCTAATCTTCACTTTTTCCTGATAAATTCGTCCTGGTTTGCGAATTGCCCTTCCCTTTATGTTTTGAATTCTGTCGCCTAGTTCTGCCCGTGCAGAATCACCAATAATTTTCAGTTGCTCAACAATTTCGGGCTGTTGTGATGCAAGGTTCTTGGTTTCACTAATATCATTTTTTAAATCATATAATTCAAAACTGTGAACTTTGCCATGGTTGTAAGAGCCGGGCCATCCATCCTTACCCGGTTCAACACCTTTGTATGACCGGTATGTATGTGGAAATACGAGTTTCCAATTATCTTTTCTAACCGCAATTAATTCCCCGCCATAATAGTAATAATACTGATTTCTGGGACTTGCATCTTTTTCTCCCTTCATCAATGACAGGATACTCACTCCGTCAATTTTCTTTTCAGGAAGTGGAATACCGGTAATTTCTGCAAAAGTTGGCAGTAAATCAATGCTTGCAGCAATCTGGTTACATTCACTACCTTCCGGTATTATTCCTGGCCAGCGCATTACAGTTGATACACGGGGGCCACCTTCCCACATTGTACCTTTTCCTTCGCGTAGAGGATCAGCAGATCCTGCGTGGTTCCCGAAATTCAACCACGGACCGTTATCGCTGGTAAAAATAACAAGTGTGTTTTTATCCAAATCATTTTCTTCCAGTGTTTTTAGAATCTCCCCAACCGACCAATCAACCTCCATCATTACATCGGCAAACAAGCCCTGGCCACTTTTGCCTTTAAACTTATCGGAAACTGCGATGGGCACATGTACCATGGAATGTGGCATATATAGGAAAAATGGCTCTTCTTTATGGTTCTGAATAAACCTAAGGGCATTTTCGGTATAGATGGTGGTCAACTTTGCCTGGTCTTTGAGAGTAGCAATGGTATCAATAACTTCGTTGCCAATGAACAAGGTTAAAGGCGGATAATTGGATTTTCGCTTTCCTAGTCCATCCTGTGGTACACCATCGTAACCAACCGGCCACATATCGTTTGAATATGGCAATCCAACATATTCATCAAATCCATGCTGTAATGGAAGAAATTCTTTGTGGTGGCCCAGATGCCACTTTCCAAATATGCCGGTAGCATAACCTACTTCCTTTAATATTTCAGGAATTATTGTTTCATCTGAATTAATTCCAATATTTGAATAAGAGTTAAGTGCCCCCTGAATGCCAACCCGTTCAGAATAACACGCTGTTAACAGCGAAGCTCTTGAAGCACTGCAAACCGCCTGGGAAACATAAAAGTCAGTAAAGCGCATGCCCTGTTTTGCCAGTTGATCAATGTTAGGGGTTTGATAATCTGTTGCCCCAAAACAGCCAACATCTGCATAGCCCATATCGTCCATGAATATTAGTACAATATTTGGCTTGTTGATTTCATCGTTTTTTGAAGTAGTATTTTGGCAAGACTGAAAATACAAAGCTATACAAACCAAGCCCAGGTAAACTAAAGAAAGTTTAATCTTTTTCATTCGATTAATATGTTTTAATTCCAATTTTATCATTCATGCATCTTAATATATGCATTAATTTGATTTGTTTCTACCTCAGGAAGACGTAAAATCCGTTAATAAATAAGAATAAGTCTTTCCTGCTGTTGTTTCCTCTGAAATGATTTGATCATGATAGCGCAGATTCAATTTACCTCCATGAAGAGATATAACTTTTACAGAAACCAGGTTCCCGTTTTCCCAGGAAATTGAAATCTCAAAACCTCCACGACCTTTTATTCCTGAAATTTTTCCTGTAGAAAGGGCAGATGGAAGCGCAGGAAGAATATCCTGATAGTAATTTCCATTTACATCACGCAAGTGAGACTGTAGAAGCATCTCTGCAATTCCTGCTGTACCACCAAAATTTCCATCAATTTGAAAGGGGGGGTGATTATCGAACAAATTATTTTTAGTTGACTTTCTCAACAGGGCCATTACATGTTCATAAGCTGTTTCAGGTTGCTGCAACCTTGCAAAAAAATTAATCATCCAGGCGCGGCTCCAACCAGTATGTCCACCACCGTACTTTAGTCTTTTTTCTATTGTTTTATTTGCAGCTTCAAACAAGTCCGGAGTTTCGGGAGTAATTTGGGCAAGCGGATATAAACCCAGTAGATGCGACATATGCCTGTGTCCGGGTTCCCACTCATCATAATCCTTTATCCACTCCATTATGGTACTGTCTTTTCCTATTGATACGGGAGGGATCTTTGAACGGATTTGTTTCCAGTTTTTGCGCAGATCATCATCAATACCAAGTATTTCACCAGCCTCAATACAATGGTCAATATGTGCCATCAGGGTTTGGTTGTCGATAGTTGATGCATAAGTTAGTTGCTTAGGATGTCTCTTATCTTTTAGGATATAGGCATTTTCAGGAGACATTGTTGGATTTGTAACCAAATATCCATCTTTCTCAATCAAAAAATCACTCACAAATTCCATTGCCTCTCTCATTATAGGATATGCACTGCTTTTCAGATATTCTTTATCCATTGTAAATTCGTAATGTCTCCATAATGGAAAAGTCATCCATACTCCGCTTAATGGCGACATTCCCCATCGCATATCTGCATTTGGGGCAGTCTTCCCAAAAATATCGGTAGCATGATGCATCATCCAACCTGAACATCCGTACATATCCCCCGCTGATACTCTACCGGGTTCTCTCCATTTATCAACTAAATTTACCAGTGGTATAGTCATTTCATGAAGGTTGCAAACCTCTGCAAGCCAGTAATTCATTTGCAGATTAATATTTGTATGATAATCTGAATTCCATGGTGCTTTTATATGACTGTTCCAAATACCCTGTAAATTAGCTGGTAAAACTCCTGGACTTCTTGAACTACCCATTAACAAATATCTCCCATATTGAAAATATAGAGCAATAAGTGCAGGGTCGTTGCCACCATTTTTAACTGAATCTAATCTTACATCGGTGGGAAGCGATGCAAGCTGTCCTCCTCCAAAATCAATCTGAACACGATTAAAAAATAATGAGTGATCATTTATATGCGCTTCTTTGATTTGATCATATGATTTCCCTACTGATTTATCCAGGATATTTCTACATATCAATAAGGGGTCAATACTTCTGTCATAATCTAATTTGTCAAGATTATAATCAGTTGCAGCAGTAAAAATCAGTGTTAATTCATCTGCATCAGTAATAATTAATTTTCCCTCTTTTGCTGTTATTTTACCACCTTTATGTATAGCGATCATCTTTGCAGCAAATTTCATATTTTCACCACCTGCACCTTGCTCATCGGTTGTTTCATCTCTAATCTGGCCCTGCAGTATTAATTGATTGTTTTTCGCATGTACTTGTGCATCTATTTGCCTTTGTAAGCATACTTCAGTGCTAATACTTCCTGGTTTATCAGCAGTGATATTTATAACAATAGTATTATTGGGAGCTGAAACAAAAACTTCTCTGGTAAAATTTATTTCGTTAATTCTATAGCTTATTTTGCTAATTCCGGTACTTAAGTTTAACTCTCGTCTGTAGCCTGAATAGTTTGCAAGACTGTCGAATGAAAGAAAAATATCGCCAAATGTTTGATACGATCGAAATCGGGGAGGAGTACTTAATAAACTCTTGTTACCCAGATTATAAGCCTCATTAATGTTGCCATCAAAAATAAGTTGCCGCATTTTGGGCAAATCTTTAAGTGCATTTTGATTGTTGTTATTAAAGCGTTTTCCTGCCCAAAGGCTTTCTTCATTAATTTGGATACGTTCGTTATACACATTACCAAATACCATAGCACCCATACGACCATTCCCAACCGGCAATGCTTCATCCCATATATTCGCGGGTTTTTCATACCATAAGGTAAGTGAAGGATATGTTTGTTTTTCTTCTCCCTGCTGAACAAAATAATTGCAGGAGCCAAGACCTGTTATTGCAATTAGCAAGAATAATAAGTTTAGTTTTTTCATTTTTTATTTATTCTTTTAATTCTAATATTTTTTGTAATCTGATATCATTCGAAGAAGCTCCAATCATTATTCTAAATTCTCCGGGCTCAACAATTCTGTTTAAGTCTTTGTCTAACATTGATAGTAGTTCGGGACTAATTGTAAAAGTTATTTCTTTGGTTTCTCCTTTCTCTAAATAAACTCGTTTAAATCCCTTTAACTCCATCACAGGGCGAGCTACAGAGGAAAACAGGTCTCTAATATATAACTGAGCGACTTCATCACCTGCATATTCTCCATTATTAGTTAATTTGAACTTCACCTCAAATGTATCAGCAGTTGTTACTTCTTTTGAAGAGAATTCAATATCTCTATATTTAAAATTGGTATAGCTCAAACCATAACCAAATGGGAAAAGTGGTTTTCCTGTAAGATTAATATAACCATCAATTCTTCCGGTAGGTTTGTGATTGTAGTATAGTGGTAACTGCCCTTCGTGTATTGGAAATGTGATGGGTAATCGTCCGGCAGGATTATAATCTCCAAATAGTACATCTGCAACAGCATTGCCACCTTCTTCACCAGGATACCAAACATCCAGAATTGCTGGCACTTTATCTATCCATTCATTAATAATAATGGCACTTCCACCAACAAGCACTACCACAACGGGTTTTTCAGTAGCAGTTATCGCTTTTATCATTTTTTCCTGATGGCCCGGAAGATTGAGAAAAGCTCTATCCAGAGCTTCGCCCTCTTCAATTCCGACAACAATAACTGCCATATCA
>JAYEGO010000050.1:0-5710 GCA_034659155.1 Bacteroidota bacterium
AAACAAAAAAAAAGACAGCCAATAATTATAAAATCAAGCAATGGATCTGGATTACAGTAACTTATGCTTCCGCATTAGAGATGTATTTAAACATGAGAGCGGGAGCGTCATAATATATATAAAAGCGCTTTTAATACGGTGATGTCTCCGAAATACGTTCTATGACTCGTAGTCAGGATATGTGTCAAATACAACAAGGGATTGGTATTTAAAACAAACTGCTATTCCGGCATTAGTACAAACCCCAGGGATATCGTTTTCTGGTAACACAATATGAACCCTGGTTGTGAGACTCTAAATCTAATTGAAAAAACAGCTTTTCCTGATTTCCTACATAAGGCTCAATAATTTTCAGGTAATATATTTTTGAAAAAACACCATATAATTCAATTTCCAGATCATACAGGCAATCACAATCACATAATGCTTCTTTTTCAAATTCCTGAATGATTATTGTGTCATTGATTATTTTAATATCGCAATATAAACTTTCAGGACAACAATTAAATCCTGCATTAATGTGATTCAGAGTAAGTTTATTATTAGAAGGATCAAATGAATAGTTTATACAACTCAAGGTATCAGGAGTATTTGGGATTATGTAAGATTTAAATGTTTTACATCCGGAATGATTAACCAGATTCCCACTTAATGTATTTTCTTGTTCTTTGTCACAACTGTATGTTAAACAAGAAAATACACCAGCAATTATCATAATATAGTATCTTGTTTTCATCTGATTAGTATTTTATTTGTTAATGGTCAGATGCAGCTCACCCCGAATTCTTCGGGGTTCGGTTCATCTGTTTATAGTATTATGTTAATGGTCGGTTCATATCCATTTGCAATTCCTCAACTCTTTAATAATATCCGTGCAATTACGTATTATCAGAGTCATCTATGTTCCATCAAATAATATGCCAATTACACCTACGAGATACTTCCCCGTACGCTTTGTTACGGGGTAAATTAATATAGGTAGATTTTTATGAGATTTTCATTTCAAAACAACCTTCAATTTAACTTTTTCCAACTCAGGCAAATTGATGTAGGCTTCATCTCTATTGAAATTTGTCCAGTTCTCTCCGTTTATTGTTACTTCTTCAACTCTTACCGATAGGTCTTCAAATGGAGATGGATAAAAAATTTCATTTTCTTGTGGAGATTGAATACAATAATATAGCTCAACAGGTTTTTTGTTCACCCACAAATCCAAATAGAGATAAGTTAAGAGACAGTACTCCATTGTATGATACGAGGTTTTATATTTACCAGCTTTTTTATCATCTTTTATTTTCCCGTCAAGGAAAACACCCACATAAGTGTCACCATATTTCTTGTCAATAAAATATTGATTCCAGAAATCAGCACCTTTTTTAAAATGATCAAGATATTCCTTATCACCAGTAAGTTTATAGCGAAAAAGGTCAAACATATTCCCATAGGCCTGTATCCACCAGTATGAAAAATCGTTATGAAAAGACGGGTTTGTTCTTCCGACACTGGTATACCAAACTCCATTATCACCAAATCCCCATTTATAGATTTTTTCAGTGATAATTTTAGTTAAATCTAAATATTCTTTTTTCCCGGTTAAAAGATAAAGCCGGTAAAACATCCATACAACTTCCTGGTTATGACCGACATTTATTTCATTTTCAAGATTATCAGTTCTTATTTCATAATTCCAATCTTTATCAAAAGATTCTAAAATCCAATTGGTTTCAGGGTCTTTCATTTTATTTAAAGCCATCATCATAATCCTTTCCGCCTGGTGAAGGTATTTATCATCTCTTGTGGCAAGATATAGATAAAGCATATAGCTTGAAACAGGAACAACTTCCGATGAAAAGCTTTTTTCATAAGATTTCACACTTAAATCCCTGTTTAATAGATTGAAGAAACCACCGTTGATGCTATCACGCCTTTTTGTTTCGGCAATTTCATTTGATATTTCAATATGTTCAAGTACATTTTTATCATGAGTAACCAAATAATACAATGCCAATCCGGTGTTTGTGTAAAATTGTACAAAGCTTCCTTTTGTGGTATCTATTGGGTTCCCTTGTTTGTCAAGACAATTGTACCATCCACCATATTCTTTATCCCAGGCGTGTTCTAAAAGAAAATCAACTGCATCTGAAGCAATTTTCAAATATTTCTCTTCACCTGTAAAAAGATAAGCTACCGAATAACTAAAAACATGTCGCGATATCATGCTCGGATATTTTTCAGTTCCGTTAATCTGATTCCAACTTCTGTCAAGATGAGTTATAAAAGCACCGTCAATAGTATCAAGCGAGTACTTTGTCCAGAATGGAAGAATCTCTGATAATGCCTGATTTTTCCAGAAATTTCCTTCAAAAATATTAGTATCGGCAGCAAGGGATCCTTCAACATCAGCGTTTTCCTGATTTCCTGGATTTGAACATCCTGTCAGAATAAAAATAAAAAGCAAAATAATACTGAAATGTTTTTTCTTGTTTTTTAAAATCATTTTGGTTTTATTCATAAGCATGAGAGTTTTATTTAAAAACAGACGACTTCAACTTAATAATAAATTCATCAGTCAATGAGGTGCCTGAAAAGATAGTTACTCCGTCGGCGCCTTCTTCTCTTGTTATTATTACTTCCTGAACCACACCTTCGGGAGTGTTTTTATTATGTGATGAATGACAGGCAATTCCTGGATAAATCAAACATTTTCCGTTTACGGCTTTAACAGCCCTTTTAACCGATTTTCTGAAAAGATCAAGATCGTTAGTGTATTGCATGGGGCAGATAATATCAACGAGTCCTTCCTTTGCCCAGAGTTCCCAATCCTGGCCGATTAATATTTTTGCAGTTTCAGGATCCGGGAAAACATCAACACCGAGAACTACATCTTTGCCTGATTTGTCAATAATTCCTTTAATTTCCCTGACGAGTGTTGTAACTTGTTGTGCATTCCATTTTATCCATTCGCACCAGACCATGCTTCCGCAGTCCTGGTGAACATCAAGCGGAGAATAACCAAACTCTTTTTTAAATGCTTCGCAGGTGGCTTTATCATAGCTGAATCCCTGATTAATTTGAAAACGGATATAATCTAAATGGATACCATCAATATTATATTTGAGTGCTTCCTTTACCTGTCCTTTGATATAATTCCGTGCTTCGGGATTTGCTAAATTCAGTTTAGTATGGATTTCTTCTTTTTTACCTCTAATAAGCCATTCAGGATGCTCTTTGATTTCGCCTTCTAATTTTACTCCACCTCCAGGGCAAAAAATTGAATGTACTTTAATATTTCTTTCATGAGCTTCTGTTAAAAGAACTTCAAGGAAATCCCAGTTTTTATGATGCTGGTACATCATGGTATAAAAGCAAAAAATATTGTTGATGCCTATATCAGCATACTTATCCAGGAGCTCTTCCAATTGATGTGTTGCTTCTTTTTCATCATCTTCAAATATGCTGGAATGAAGCCATACAGCTCTTCCTTCTTTTTGCTGTACTTGTTGTGAAAATAATGTTACAGGAATGGCTGTAAGGATTAAAAACAACACTCCTGTGATCAGTGCTAATGCAGATTTAAATTTTTTTTTCATGCCATTTTTCAGTTTCTCATTAATATTTTACAGGTTTGACCTCTTGTCTTATATTAAGTGATTTTCTATACTCATCACTATACAATCCGATTTTCTCAATCGGTATTTTTTTGAACCCGAGTTTATAAGCCGTAGAATTATTCCTTAATTGAAATTTTTCTTGTGCAATATCCTGAAAACCAGGATTTTCTTTCAAAAATATATTTTCTTTCATTTTTTCCATAGTCTCAATATGACCATATTTAAATATTTGGAAATTATCCGATTGATCAGATTCCAGCCAGGCTCTCAAAATCACGGGATCAGCGATTAGATTATCTTCAACTTGAACAATCTCGAAATTAAGCTTATCATATAAATCAATAAATCTCCCGCCATAAGAGACATTACGAACAATCTTGTTGCACTTTGGCACTGCCGGATCATCATCATACAGCGTTAGCAGTTCCGGATATTTTTTGCTGTAAGGCGGTTGGGAATAGTCCACAGCATCCATTCTATCAAAAAGCGTATTAACATAGTTTGGATTTAATTTATCAAAATAATATTTTGCCCAACCTAATCCGCGCGCATCGACATGTACGGATGGCTCACATTCCACAAAAATGTTATTTTCCACAATATTATCACGCCCGCCTCCGATAAATGCAGCACGCCCGGCCCGGTAAAAAATATTTCCGAAGATCGTTGTTCCGCTTGCCCAATCATCCAGATATACAGCATTAACACCATGTAAACCAGGGCCAAAAAGGTGATGAAAATAATTGTAACGAATTATATTACCGCGGCAAGTCCAGTCTCTTCCAATGTAAAACGCACCTACATCACCGGTTTCTTTGGCAATATTGTGAATTTCATTAAATTCAAGGATGTGTTCATTTCCACTAAAAAGCACACCGGCATGAGGCGAATCATGAATAAGGTTATGAGATAATCGGTTACCTACACCCTTCATATTAATAGCCGGACTGTATGTTCTGAAAACTCTTCCGAAATTGTAGATATGATTGTTTTCAGCATAATTGTTTGCCGGTGTCAAAGTTTTACGATCACCGCCGGTCAGTTGAATTCCGCAGCCGGCAGTTCCATAAATATCACAACTGAGGATTCCATTTTCTTTACCACCGTCAATAACAACAGCCATATTACCCAAATTCCGGAAAACACAACCGGCGATTTTATTGCTATTACCACCAATAATCTTGACTGCTGTCGTTCGAGAGCATTCAAAAGTAATAGCTTCAATATTAACATATGAAGTATTTTCCAAAACAAGCAATGGTTCTTCCATGATCGAAACAGTAACTTCTACTTCACTAATATTTTCAGGCGGCCAAAAATAAATTTTCCCTGTTTTTCGATTTATATAATATTCGCCGGGAGAATTCAACTCTTCGAGAACATTTAGAAAATAGAACCTTTGCCCTTTAGTATAACCATAACTACTATAAGGTGCAGCCGGATAGATCTCTTTTTTCTTAGCATCAATCTTTTCAATTATATTATAAGTGTCTGCCCAATCCCATGACCAATATCCATGCATCCAGATATCATCCGTCTTGTGCCATTGTTCAGGCCTATCACTTTCATACTTAAACCTGCCATAATGCCTTCCAACCGGAATACCAAAACGTTTATGAGGCAAATTTCCTTCATGAATTAGTTCTGTTCCAAATTGTGGTACAGCAGCAATTTTCAGCCAGCCTTCATTTGGATAACGAGCTAATGTCATTGCTTCACCCTTAAAAAACAATTCCATCACCAGTGGTTTGCGCGGATGAAAAGTCAAACCTTCCGGTTTTAATTTCCAATAATCATATATATCCAATTGCTGTAAATCACAAACCAGGATTGAATCATGATATGTTTTTTCTATTCGTTTCAAAACTTCAGCATCTCTGATTTTCGAAAAACCTGATATTGTTTTCCCCCCTGAGAAAACAACTCTCTCACCAGGGTAGGAGCGCCAGGTAATGGGAGAATTTTTTTCTCCCGAGTCTTCCGTAGTCAATTTGATTGTCTTTGATATTGAATAATATCCCTCACGTACATAAACTGTTACTCCATCAGCAGGTACTTCACCCGTCTTTATTAATTCACGAATTACCTCCTGTGCTTTT
>JAYEGO010000051.1:0-1508 GCA_034659155.1 Bacteroidota bacterium
TGGTGGAATGGAATGGTAAGAAAGTTTAGAAGGTTGAGAGGTTTAGTTAGGATAAAAAAGTCCAAAAAGAATTACCAAAAGTCTTTAGTAAATGTGGAGATAATTAAAAATGATAGTGCTTATCATCAAGGACTAATCGAAAAAACCCGGAACTCTGAACACGAAACAACTGAATGATACGAGCGGTAGCGAGTACATGACACGATCCGCCGAAGGCGGAGAGTATATGACAATTGAATGGCAGCGAAGCGAATTAGAAAGCTGCAAGAAGAAGATCAATATCCCTTGAAATAATACCAAACTTTTTTCCAACAAACTGACTGGTTAATATCCCATTGAATACATATACTCCTTTTCGCAGGCCCGGATCTTCTCTCAACTGATTCTGAAAACCTCCTGAATCACCGATGTTAAGTAGAATGGGTGTAAAAACATTACTCAATGCAATTGATGCAGTGCGGGATACTCTTGACGGAATATTAGACACTGCATAATGTATCACTCCATGTTTAACAATCACAGGGTCACCAAGGTTTTTACATTCAGAAGTCTCTACACAACCACCCTGATCAATGCTAATATCCACAATTACAGATCCCTTTTTCATGGATCTAACCATTTCTTCAGTGATATAATAGCGTGGACCCTCATCCACAAGATGAACGGCTCCAATCACAACATCGGCAGATTTAAGAGCCTTTTCTAAAACATGCGGATGAAAAATAGAGGTATGCATTCTTTGTCCAATATAATTCTGCAACCTGCGAAGCTTGTGCACAGATTTATCAAATATTTTAACCGTTGCCCCCAATCCAATGGCAGCCCTGGCAGCATATTCAGCGGCAGTTCCTGCCCCCAGAATCACAACCTCTGCAGGAGTAATCCCAGTAATTCCACCAAACAATACCCCTTTTCCCTGATGGGCATTACTTAAATATTCAGAAGCAAGAAGAATGGAGGTTATTCCAGCTATTTCACTCATAGAACGAACTACCGGAAAGCGGCCATACTTATCCCTGATGTTCTCATAAGCAATACCGGTAATTTTTTTTCTTATCAGTTCACGGAAATAATTCTCGTTTTGTGTGGCAACATGAAGGGAAGAGAATATAATTTGGTTCCCTTTAAGCATTACAATTTCTTTTTCAGAAAGAGATGCAACTTTCAGCAATACATCAGATTGAAAAACCTCATTCTTACTATCAGTAATCATGCCCCCACACTCACTGTAATCGGTATCTGAATAGCTCGCTTTCTCACCAGCTTTAGATTCAATTCTGACTTCATGCCCATTATTTACAAGCAGCTCAACAGCCTCAGGAGTGAGGGCAACCCTATTTTCATGTTCCTCAGATTCTCTGGGAAGCCCAATTATTAAACTTTTGCTCCTCCTGGCTGTTTCCAGCATTTCTTCCTGGGGTAGTAATCTCCCCTTACCAAAATTTAATCCTGAATTTTTGGTGGAATCTGACATCTTTTAATCAATTGTAGTAAATATCAATCTAAAC
>JAYEGO010000051.1:1608-5689 GCA_034659155.1 Bacteroidota bacterium
TTTGCTCCTCCTGGCTGTTTCCAGCATTTCTTCCTGGGGTAGTAATCTCCCCTTACCAAAATTTAATCCTGAATTTTTGGTGGAATCTGACATCTTTTAATCAATTGTAGTAAATATCAATCTAAACTAGTGCTTTGTAAAATACAACAAATCAACATCAATTTCAAATTGTTTTATTCCCCGGAAGCAGAAAACGACAAATGTCTTTTTCCCTGCAACATTACTTCCAGATATACTTTAACAGTTGTCCCAGGCAATAAGGATTCTGCTTTTTCGGGCCATTCAATAAAGCAATATTTATCCTGGAAAAAATACTCCTCATAGCCCAGGTCAAAAACCTCTCTGATGTTCTGAATTCTATAAAAATCAAAATGATAAAGCGTACCGTGCTGAGAAGAAATATACTCATTAACCAAAGAAAAAGTCGGACTGGTAACCGTGTCCAGGACATTCAGTTCTTTGCAAACAGACTGGATGAAGCTTGTTTTCCCTGCTCCCATTTCTCCATAAAAAGCAAATACTTCCGGCTTCGAGAAATACCCCAGAAACTTTTTTGCAGCTTTCTGTAAATCTTTGATATTGTTTATTTCAATGGTAATCATTACTAATCCCGGAATCTAAATAAAACGTTTCAAATTTTGGGTGTCAAAACAACCAGGGGTATCAACATTTCCTGTAAAGAAATTCCTCCATGCTGAAAAGTGTCTTTATAATATTTTACATAATGATTGTAATTGTTTGGGTAAGCAAAAAAATCATCATTATTGGCAAAAATATAACGGGAACTTACATTGGCTTTTGGTAAACCTGCCTTTTCGGGATCCTTAATTTCAAACACTGCTCCCGGATTATAATCCAGGTTTCTTCCGGTTTTATACCTTAGATTTGCTGATGTTTTTCGGTCTCCTATGACCTTCAATGCCCTCTGAACCCTTATTGTACCATGATCGGTTGTAAGGACCACTTTAACATTCTGCCCGGAAAGGAATTTGAGAACATCAAACAAATAGGAGTTTTGAAACCAGCTCAGGGTCAGGCTTCTATATGCTTTTTCATCAGCCGCCAGCTCCCTGATCATATTTGAATCTGTTCGCGCATGAGAAAGCATGTCAACAAAATTATAAACCACTGCTACCAGGGGATGATTGAGATAGTTAGCTAATTGTTCTGAAAATTTCTTTCCGGCATCCAGGTTAGTTATTTTCTCATAATGGAATGAAGTGTTTCTCCCTGACCGTACCAATAATTCTCTCAGTAACTCTTGTTCATATTGGTTCTTTCCCTCATCATCATCATCATTAAACCACCAATTGGGATATTTTCTCTGTATCTCTACCGGCAACAGACCTGAAAAAATGGCATTCCTGGCATATTGAGTTGCCGTAGGAAGGATACTGCAAAAAAGCTCTTCTTTTTCTATCGAAAAATAATCCTGGAGGGATGGAGCAATTGTCTTCCACTGATCATATCGTAAATTATCAATAAGCAGGAACACCACATTAGTTCCTTCGTCAAGTAAAGGAAATATTTCCTGCTTAAAAATATCAGGCGACATAAAGGGTGTTTCCAGGGAACCATCGAGCCAGCCCGAATAGTTCTTCTTTATGAATTTTGAAAACTCCTGGGTTGCTTCTGTATTCTGCATCTGCAAAACTTCATTCATCCCCGAAGTATCAGACTTTTCAAGTTCAAGTTCCCAATGAACTAACTTTTTATAGATATCAATCCAATCCGAAATACTATCTGCCTGGTTTATCAAGATCCCAATTTTTCCAAATTCAGTTTGGTATGAATTAATTGTTTTTTCTGAAACCAATTTTTTCTGATCAATAAACTTCTTTATGGTTAGCAAAATTTGTTTTGGATTCACAGGTTTAATCAGGTAATCATCAATTTGTGCTCCAATTGCTTCTTCCATTATATTCTCTTCCTCACTCTTGGTTATCATTACCACAGGGGTTTCCGGAACAAGACTTTTAATTTCGGGAAGGATATCAAGTCCCCCTCTACCAGGCATATTTTCATCCAGGAAAACAAGATCCAGATCCTGCTCTTTAATTTTTTTTAAAGCATCATCGGCATTGCTTGCTGTTAAAATTTCATATCCTTTCTCCTCAAGAAAAATAATATGAGCCTTGAGAAATTCAATTTCATCGTCTGTCCAGAGTATTCGAATTTTCTTCATCTTAATAATTCTCCTTGAAAAACATTTCATAAACCGACAACTCTCCATGTTCGAGAAGAACATTAAAGTTTGTTTCTGAAATAATAAATATTTTGTACTCTGTTGATTTCAAATCTTCAGCAACGCTATTTTCTTTTATAAGAGCATTATAATATGTCATTGCTCCTTCAGAAGTACCGGTACCTTTTATAGTAACCAGACGAATCCCATTTTCCATGGTTTGTTTTTCGGTGGAAAACTCGGTTTGAGGATATTGGTCAAAATTGAAATTTATCAGGTCAAATATCAATTGGTTCATATCAACTCTGCCTTTAGTGACAGCCAGTACTACGATATGAGATTCTTCGGGTAAGAATTGATAAATTTGTTTGCTTTCTATTTGTTCATCTTCTTCTTTCAACTCCGGCACTAAAGTATTAAAATGGACTATTAATTCATTTGCACGATTCTTTACTTCCCCATCGGGTGAAGACTCAACCACTTCCTGTAAAGCTGTTTTAAAGGTACGTATATCACTCATACTCCCTATTGCATAGGCTTTTAGCAATCTGTATTTTGGTAATAACTCATGATCGGGATAAGCGTCAAAGGCTCGATCACATTCCCTGACCACATAATCATATTGATTGTTTAAATAGGCAACATAAGCCTGTTCATACTGTCGATAAACCTCCATTTCTTTTTCATTCCTTTTCCTTATGTAATCAGGATCCCCCAAAACCTTGGCAAACTCACTTTCAGAGAACTTTTCCAAAATTTGACCTTTGTAAAACCCTGCCATACCCGGGTTGCCAGTTTTAGTATTCAGATCATACAGGTAAAAATAAGATGAAAGCAGATGATCGGTATTTGGGTATCTTTTAATAAGCTCTTCAAAACTTTGCATGGCTCTTGGATAGTCTTTCAAATCACTCATATATACACTTGCCTTTGCAAACATAGCATTCTCTATCCTTTTGTCTGACACCTTCATTAGAGAATCTGTCAATGGGATTGGCTTCATGTAATAATCACGGTTGTACTTATCCTCTTCCTTCTCTTGTTGTACATCGGCATTAAAACCTTCTTCTCCTTCAACAATTTCGGCAATATTCATTTCCGAAACTGATTTATTTTTTCTTCGCCAGTGATCACTCAGTTCTCTATCCCCCCACTTTTTCCTAAATTCATTACGTCCGAAATCAACCACAGCGGGATTATAAAAATACCACTTTCCTGTTTGGTTTAATTGTTGATTTATCCGTCTTTCACTTTCGTAGTAATCTGATTGATTGTAAGGTCCTTCAGCTTCTTTCTCACGTCTTATTCTTTCCTCTTCCCTTAAATCTGCAATGATTTGATCAATGAATGCAGTTCGGTTTGTTGAGGTCATGGCAGCCAGCATTTGCAAACTATCTTCCCGCTCAATTATATTAATATTTCCAACCAGCTGAGTAAGATTGGCTGCTTTTCCTGCAATTATCTCAAAACCAGGATATTCGGAATTCAAATTCATCAGTGCACTATCGTAATAGGCTTGAGCCGGCACATAATCATCGGAAACAAAATACAAATCAGCAATAGTGAGGTAAGAAATACCTTTTTGTTTTCTGTTTTGAATACTTACCCCGGCAGATTTTTTAAAATATTCAATAGCCTCATCTCTCTTCTGCTCTTTCAGTGCAATTTGTCCAAAGGCATAATAAATTTGATCTTGAAATTCAACATTTTTCTCATCCCTCAACATTCTTCGAAGAATCTTTTTAATTTCAGATACATTCTCCCTGGTTACGTCAAATGATTCTGCCTGCCTGATCCTGGCATTAAATGTCATATCATAGGGGGGGTTCATTCGAACCACATGAGCATACAATTTATATGCCTGCTTTTCATTTCCATTTTTTTCCTGAACCTGAG
>JAYEGO010000052.1:0-5674 GCA_034659155.1 Bacteroidota bacterium
GATTAAACTTAAAAAACAGGGGGTTGGCACAAAATGAAACTGCCGTAGGCAGGGCAAATTATAACCAGTGTCGCCGTGCCTGTCGGCAGACAGGTTAGACCCTGGATCTGAAGCATGGTAAAAGCATGAGTTCCATAGGAACGGTATGTTCTTCATCTAAAACTACACAATAAACCTTATTAATGATTGACTAATTATACCTATCTTTGCAGCTCGATTTTTAAAAAGCATTAGTAAAAGATGGTAAAGATCACATTCCCAGATAATCGGGGAAAAGAATATAAGAAAGGATCAACTGGTTTTGACATAGCCCAAAGCATACATCCCAGGCTTGCAAAAGAAGCCTTATCTGTAACTGTAAACGGGGAATTATGGGACATGACGAGACCAATTGATATGGATTCCTCCATCCGTTTTCACAAATGGGAAGATGAAGAGGGAAAGCATGCTTTCTGGCATTCATCTGCCCATCTAATGGCTGAAGCAATAGAATCATTATTCCCGGGCACCAAATTTGGAATAGGTCCTGCAATTGAGCAAGGATTTTATTATGATGTGGATCCTGGTGAAGATGTTGTTCTTACAGATGCTGATCTGCCAAAAATCGAACATAAAATGCTGGAACTAGCCCGAAGCAAAGAAATATATACAAGGCGTGAAGTATCTAAAAAGGAAGCTCTTGATTATTTCAATAAAAAGGATGATGAATATAAGCTTGAGCTTATAAATGAACTGGAAGACGGAACAATATCATTTTATTCCCAGGGAGATTTCACTGATCTCTGCAGGGGGCCGCATCTCCCAAATACTGAATCAATAAAAGCCATTAAGCTTTTAAGTATAGCCGGAGCCTATTGGAGAGGGGATGAAACAAGAAAACAGATGACCAGGGTTTACGGAATAACATTCCCAAAAAAATCTATGCTGGATGAATACATGGTATTGCTGGAAGAGGCCAAAAAAAGAGATCATAGAAAAATAGGTAAAGAACTTGAACTTTTCACTTTTAGTCAGAAGGTTGGACAGGGTTTACCTCTGTGGTTACCCAAAGGAGCTCAATTACGCGAACGGCTGGAGAACTTTCTAAAAAAAGTCCAGAAAGATTATGGATACCTGCCGGTTATCACACCTCATATTGGGAATAAAGATCTTTATGTTACTTCAGGACATTACGAAAAATATGGAAAAGACTCATTTCAGCCTATTAAAACCCCTTCTGAGAATGAAGAATTTCTGCTAAAACCAATGAATTGTCCGCATCATTGTGAGATCTACAAATCGAAACCCAGATCTTACAAAGATATGCCTGTTAGATTTGCTGAATTCGGTACAGTATATCGTTATGAGCAAAGCGGAGAGTTGCATGGCCTGACCCGTGTACGTGGATTTACACAGGATGACGCACATATATTCTGCCGCCCTGACCAGTTAAAGGACGAATTTATTAAGGTAATAGACATTGTGTTCCTCATCTTTAAATCACTGAACTTTAGCGACTTTGTTACACAGATATCATTAAGGGATCCGGAAGATGGAGAAAAATATATTGGAAGTGACGAAAACTGGGAAAAGTCGGAATCAGCGATTATTGAGGCCTGCAATGAAAAAGGACTGGATACACAGATTGAGTATGGGGAAGCTGCCTTTTACGGACCAAAACTTGATTTTATAGTTAAGGATGCTATTGGAAGAAAGTGGCAACTTGGAACTATACAAGTAGATTATAACCTTCCCGAGCGTTTTGAACTCGAATATATCGGATCGGATAACAAGCGCCACAGGCCTGTTATGATACACCGGGCACCATTCGGATCAATGGAAAGATTTGTGGCCGTATTGATTGAACACACTGCAGGGAAATTCCCGCTTTGGCTCACACCCGACCAGGTTGTTATACTACCAGTTAGTGAAAAGTATATTGATTATGCAAAAAAAGTTTTTAGTTTTCTAAATAATTCCGATATTCGCACTTTAATAGACGACCGTAATGAAAAGGTAGGTAAGAAGATAAGGGATAACGAGTTAAAGAAGACACCATACCTTCTGATTGTGGGTGAAAAAGAAGTAGATAGTAATTCTGTTTCTGTGAGACGTCAGGGTGTTGGGGATAAAGGGAGTATGTCACTGGAAGAATTCAGATCTCTTATTGAAAAAGAAATTAAATCTGAAACTCAGATATAATAGGAATTACAGTAGTATTAACCAACAGAAAAGGAGGATAATAAAATAGCTGGATACAATAAAAGAAAACCGGCCTTTAGGCCCAGATTCAGGATCAATGATCAAATACGTGTTCCTGCAGTTAGATTGGTAGGGGATAACATTAAAGAACAAGGTATTTTATCCACCAGGGAAGCACTACAACTTGCTGATGAGCTTGAGTTGGACCTGGTTGAAATTTCACCGAATGCAGATCCGCCTGTTTGTAAAATTATTGATTACCAGAAGTTCCTTTATCATCAGAAAAAGAAGCAAAAAGAAATTAAGGCAAAAACTGCAAAGGTTATTCTTAAAGAAATTCGTTTCGGACCGAATACAGATGAACATGACTATAACTTCAAGTTAAAGCATGCTCAAAAATTCCTGACGGATGGAGCTAAAGTCAAAGCTTTTGTATTTTTTAAGGGAAGGTCGATTTTATTTAAGGAAAAAGGCGAGATCTTGCTCCTGAGGTTTGCCCAGGATCTTGAAGATTATGGGAAGGTAGATCAGCTCCCAAAATTGGAAGGGAAAAGAATGACCGTGTTTATCAGTCCAAGAACAACAAAAAAGAAATAATAATTCAATTAATATAAAAAGTAAGTCGAATGCCAAAGATGAAAACAAATCCCGGAGCAAAAAAAAGGTTTACCTTAACCGGTTCGGGAAAAATTAAACGGAAACATGCTTACAAAAGTCATATCCTGACTAAAAAAGCAACAAAAAGAAAAAGAAATCTTACTTATTTCGGAACAGTACATAAAGCAGATGAAAATAACATCAAGCTTTTACTTGCAATGAAATAGGAGTTTCTAATTATTTATTAACAGAGTGAGTTAGCCGAAAGATCCTGATTAAACAGGACGCTGATCATTCGAAAAACAAAGTATTATGCCAAGATCAACAAATGCAGTAGCATCAAAACAAAGAAAGAAAAAAGTACTAAAACAAACCAAAGGTTATTTTGGGAGAAGGAAAAATGTCTATGTCGTTGCAGTAAACGCCCTTGAAAAAGGGATGCAATATGCTTACCGGGACAGAAGAAACAAGAAAAGAAATTTCAGGGCTCTATGGATTCAAAGAATTAATGCCGCAGTCAGAACTCACGACATGTCGTATTCTGAATTTATGGGTCAGCTCAAGAAAAATAATATAGAATTAAGCAGGAAGACCCTTGCCGACCTGGCAATGAACCATCCCCAGGCTTTTGAAGCTGTTGTTCAAAAAGTAAAAAAATAATGAGACTTTAAAAAAACTGGAAAGGGAGGCATGAGCTTCCCTTTTTATTTTAATAATACTATTTTAAAAAATCAAAACCTTACATTTGCGGATCAAATAAATAAGCATGAAACTTCTGACATTACTATCAAATAAATATTTCAAATTTTCTCTTGCAGCTATTGTATATATTCTGTGGGTTATCTGGGTAGGCAGTTACTGGCTACTGCTGGGACTCCCCATAGTTTTTGATATTTATATTACAAAAAAAGTAAATTGGGCTTTCTGGAAAAAAAGAGAAGGTAAGAACAGTACTATAGTAGAATGGATTGACGCCCTGATCTTTGCTGTAGTTGCTGTTACTTTAATAAACATTTTTCTTTTCCAGAATTTTAAAATTCCAACAGGGTCAATGGAAAAAACTTTATTGATAGGCGACCACCTGTTTGTCAGTAAAATAAGCTATGGACCCAGAATTCCGAATACTCCTCTATCTTTCCCATTTACCCAACATACCTTGCCTATTGTAAAGAGCAAATCTTACCTGGAATGGATCAAATGGCCCTACAAAAGGCTTAAGGGAACCTGCGAAGTGGAAAATGATGATATCGTAGTATTTAATTTTCCTGCAGGAGATACAGTTGCCCTTCAGCAGCAGACCAGAAGTTATTATTCAATAATACGGGATGTAAGTGAAGAATTGAAAATGAGAGATTCCAGGACGGGACTGGATATTAAACCGCAGCAAAAATACGTGCAAACAGGAAGAGCGCAGGTTCAATCTATGTATGATATAGTATACCGTCCTGTTGATAAGAGAGATAATTACATTAAAAGATGTATTGCTATTCCGGGAGATACATTGGTAATAAAGCATGGAAATGTTTTTATAAACGGAGAACCGCAGAAGGTATTAGAGGACAAACAAGCTAAATATTTTGTTTTTACTGACGGAACCAAACTAAATCCAAAAACTCTCGAAAGAATGGGCATCTATCAGAGTGATGTTTATACCCTTGGACTAACAGAGTATCTGATAACCCTGACCGAGGAAAATGCACATAAAATTTCAGGGTTTAAGAATGTTAAGAAAGTTGAAATATATCTCAAGCCTAAAGATAATTATGCCTATTACATCTTCCCTCATGATGAAAGATACCCATGGAATGAAGATAATTTTGGACCATTATGGATGCCCGTAAAGGGATCAACCATTCATATTGATACTTCTAACATTTCAAAGTATGATAGGATTATTGAGGCCTATGAAAACAATAAGCTGGAAGTGAAAAATGGCAAAATCTTTATTAATGACCAGGAAACCAGCGAATATACCTTTAAAATGGGCTACTACTGGATGATGGGTGACAACAGGCACGACTCTGCCGATTCAAGGTTCTGGGGTTTTGTTCCCGAAGATCATATTGTTGGAAAACCTAAATATGTATGGCTCTCTCTTGATAAAGAGAAAAAATTCATAAGCAAAATCAGGTTTCGTAGAATGTTTATGAAGATACAATAGAAGGAATGATGGAATGATGGAATGATGGAATGATGGAAGAAGAATCAACTTCTAACTTTCAACTCGAAACCCGGAATTTTCTTGAACTCTGAACCTGGTACCCGAAACCCGGAACCAAATATTCCTCAATCATTGTAATTAGGGCACTTCATACACCATAAACACTTTAGTCACTTTTAGTCATTTTAGACATTTTAGTCACTTTAGACATTTTAGTCACTTTCTTTAAACTATGTCCCTCCCAAAAGGAGTAAGGGCAATGGCTGCCAGCTTCATATGCTGCCTGGCAAAAGGGATTCCGATAATAGTAATTATTAAAAGAATGCTTGAAATAAAATATTCAATGGCTATGAATATTCCACCAAACAACAACCAGATAATATTTCCTAATAGTTTCATTTTTTTTAATTTGTGAAACCTGGAGTCTTAATACCTTATCCTGCCCTGTAAGGAAGTTTACCCTGTGAAATGCGAAGCAATATTTAACAGGGAATGACTGTACCTGGGTGGCCAAAGAAAAATAGCCACAAACCCACTAAGGCACCAGGGAACACCAAGAATTAATATCATTTTCTTTTTTCAAAAGTAAAGAGGGTGATCATCTAAATTTATTTCAGGTTACTACATAAATCAAACTCCGATTTAAAATTAGTTTAAAATGGAAAGTCTTCTTCGTCTTCCATTGGATTAATAAGTTCTTCAACTTTTGGTTTCTCAGCCAGGATATGCTCAAAG
>JAYEGO010000053.1:0-5672 GCA_034659155.1 Bacteroidota bacterium
TTGAAAAAGAACGCCTCTTTTTTACTACCAGCATAAAAGAAAGTTTAAAGGATTCTGAGCTAGTGTTTATAGCGGTGGGCACTCCCCCCGATGAAGATGGCAGTGCAGACCTCCAGCACGTATTAAAGGTAGCCGCTGAAATTGGCAAACATATCAGTGAATATATGTTAATTGCCACCAAGAGCACTGTGCCTGTTGGTACGGCAGAAAAAATAAAAGAAGCTATTGAAAAGGAACTCAAAATAAGAGGAAAGAATATCGAATTTGATGTAGCTTCCAACCCTGAATTCCTGAAAGAAGGAGATGCAATTAAAGATTTTCTCCATCCTGAAAGGATTGTGATTGGAGTAGAATCAGAACGGGCTGAAAAGCTTATGCGAAAATTATACAAGCCTTTCTTGCTTAACAACCACCCCATTTTGTTTATGGACATCCGCTCGTCTGAAATGACAAAATATGTTGCCAATGCAATGCTTGCAACAAAGATCAGTTTCATGAATGATGTGGCCAATTTATGCGAACGCATCGGTGTAGATGTCAACCTGGTTAGAAGGGGTATAGGATCTGATTCCAGAATTGGCAATAAATTTATATATCCAGGAGCCGGTTATGGAGGATCCTGCTTCCCAAAAGACGTACAGGCACTGATCAGAACGGCCAATGAAAATGATTATCCCCTGGAAGTTTTAAAGGCTGTTGAAAATGTAAACAACAGGCAAAAATCCATTCTTTTTGACAAGCTTTATAAATATTATCAGGGAAAACTTAAGGGAAAAACCATTGCCATATGGGGCTTGTCATTCAAACCAAGAACAGATGATATGCGGGAGGCTCCGTCCCTGGTAATAATTGAAAAACTTCTGCAAGAGGGGGCACAAGTCCGGGCTTATGATCCTGTGGCCATGAAGGAAGCTGAACAACGACTGGGAGATACTATTGAATATGCTTCTGACCAATATGATGCACTCCTGGATGCGGATGCCCTGATCCTTGTCACTGAATGGTCAGAATTCAGGTTACCCAATTTCAAGGTTATTAAGAAACTATTAAGAAAAGCTGTGATCTTTGATGGCAGGAATATTTACGACTCTGAAGAGATGGAAGAACATGGATTCGATTACTTTGCCATTGGAAGAAATCAATTGATGGAATAAGTTTTATAAATCATGTTTCTTACTCTTTGACTATTCGACCATGCGACTATTTGACTATTTTACATTCTATTTCTGGTTTTTACCTTTGTTTAATATATCTTCATATCAGTGAAAAAGATACTAATTACAGGCGGAGCAGGCTTTATTGGTTCACATCTTTGTGAACGCCTCTTGTCTGAAGGAAATGAAGTAATCTGCCTCGACAACTTCTTCACAGGGGCAAAATCAAACATTACCCATTTAATGGGAAGTCCCTATTTTGAGCTGGTCAGGCATGATGTAACTATGCCTTTCTTTGCCGAAGTGGATGAAATATATAACCTTGCCTGTCCTGCCTCCCCGGTTCACTACCAGCACAATCCTATTAAAACCGTAAAAACTTCAGTGATGGGAGCTATCAATATGCTGGGACTTGCCAAAAGAGTCGATGCAAAGATCCTTCAGGCTTCTACCAGCGAGGTTTATGGTGACCCAAAGATTCATCCTCAACCTGAAACCTACTGGGGAAATGTAAATCCTATAGGTGCAAGGGCTTGTTATGATGAAGGAAAAAGATGTGCCGAAACATTGTTTACTGACTATCAGATACAAAACAAAGTGAGAATCAAGATTGCCCGAATTTTTAACACTTATGGTCCGCGAATGCATGAAAATGATGGGCGTGTGGTGTCAAATTTTATTGTGCAGGCTTTAAAAGGAAAAGATATTAGCATTTTTGGTGATGGGTCACATACCCGTAGTTTTCAATATGTAGATGACCTTGTGGAAGGTCTGATACTCCTCATGAAGGCCCCGGACAAATTCCCAGGACCAGTAAACATCGGAAACCCTGAAGAAATCTCTATAAATGATCTGGCCCGGCTGATTTTAAAGCTTACCAGTTCGAAATCGAAACTCCGGTACGGGCCTCTTCCCGATAATGATCCGGCCCGGCGAAAACCAGACATTCAATTGGCAAAAGAAAAACTGGACTGGCAACCAACAATACCTCTGGAAACTGGTTTGAAAAATACAATCGACTATTTCTCAAAAATTATTCGAATATGAAAGGAATTATCCTTGCCGGTGGAGCAGGAACACGCTTATTCCCGGCAACAAAAAGCATCTCAAAACAAATCATTCCGGTTTATGATAAACCCATGATTTATTATCCTCTTTCGGTACTTATGCTGGCCGGAATTCGCGATGTACTGGTCATCTCAACCCCCGATGACATTCATTTGTATGAAAAACTGCTTGGAACAGGGGAACAAATTGGTCTGAACATTCAATATGAGATTCAAGCTTCTCCAGATGGCCTTGCCCAGGCCTTTCTCATCGGTGAAGACTTTATTGAAGATCAGTCAGTATGCCTTATCCTGGGAGATAATATTTTTTATGGCCATGGTTTCGGAAAAACCATGATGGAAATTGGCAATCAGCTTATTGACGGAGCAATAGTTTTCGGCTACTATGTAAAAGATCCCAGGCGATACGGGGTTGTTGATTTTGACAATGAAGGAAGAGCAGTCAGCATAGAAGAGAAACCCGAAAAACCCAGATCAAACTATGCAGTAACAGGTCTGTATTTTTATGACAACTCTGTAGTAGATAAAGCAAAATCACTAAAACCATCGGCTCGTGGCGAACTGGAAATAACCGACCTCAACCGTATCTACCTGGAAGAGAGAAAGCTACAGGTTAAACTACTGGGAAGAGGCCTGGCATGGCTTGATACGGGAACCCATGATAGTCTTCTTCAGGCATCAAACTTCATTGCAACCCTGGAAAAACGCCAGGGACTAAAGGCTTCATGCATAGAAGAAATAGCATACATTAGAGGATTTATTGGAAGAGAGCAGCTCATAAAACTGGCCAAAGAGTACAACAATAACGAATATGGGGAGTACTTACTCCGCCTAACTGACGACAGTATAAGAACATTTGATATTTAATAGTATTGGAATTTTTGCTTTATTTTAATCAACAGATTATCTACACACTATATACTGGCAACTTATTTAAAGGCTAAGGCTAAGGCTAAGGCTAAGGCTAAAAACTTTAGTACTTTAGCATTTGTTATTAGGGAATGAAATCAATTATTATTTTGCTGTGAAATAATTAACAGCTAGATAAGATTTATAATACAATCTCATATGAAATTGATCCTTAAAGGCTAATATTTAGCAGTTATATGCCTTAGCCTTAGCCTTAGCCTTATTCAGTATCATTTTTAGCAGAATTGTATTTTTTATCCTGTTTTTTAATTATTTTGCAAAACTTAGTTAACCTACATTATGATTGTTAAAAATACAGGCATAGAAGGACTCAAAATCATTCAACCAAAAAAATACGAGGACCATCGTGGATATTTTTTTGAGTCTTTTAATAAAAGTGAATATGAAAAAGCCGGTATTCATGCAAACTGGGTGCAGGACAACCAATCAAAATCCATGTATGGAGTAATTCGTGGACTGCATTACCAGGTCAGTCCCCATGCCCAGGCCAAACTAGTACGTGTGCTTTCAGGCTTAATCTATGATGTGGCTGTTGATATCAGAAAAGACAGTCCGACATTTGGGCAATGGCACGGTCTGGAGATCAGCAATGAAAATAATCTGGTTTTTTATATTCCCGAAGGTTTTGCCCATGGCTTTTCAGTGCTCAGTGAAGAGGCCACAGTGCTTTATAAATGTAGTGTATTGTATAATCCTAAAGCAGAAAGAGGTATTTTGTTTAACGATACCGTGCTTGGTATTGACTGGTGTATCCCTGCTGGAAAAATGATACTGACCGGGCGCGATAAAGCTTTTCCGGAATTTTCGAAAGCCGAAATGATTTTTTAGAGATAATTCTAATTTAAGCTTAAGATGATTGTTAAGTTTATAGTAAAACAAGTTAAAAAGTGAATAGTAAAAGTCTAATGGTCGAAAGGTCTAATGGTCGAAAAGTGATTAAAATATTGACAACAGGAGCTAAAGGGCAACTGGGGAAAGAAGTCCAAAAATACTCGCAGAATATGCAGAACTACGAGTTTAGCTTTATTGATGTTGATGAATTAGATCTGAAAGATCCAACTTCCACACAAAACTATTTTAGCTCAAATAAATTTGATTATCTGATCAATTGTGCTGGCTATACAGCTGTGGATAAAGCCGAAGAGGAGGAAGATGCGGCCTTTTTGATCAATGCGGATGCTCTTTCTCACATCATTGACAATATCCGGGCTCATGGAACCAGGCTTATCCATATTTCTACAGATTATGTTTTTGACGGTAAAGGGAAAGCTCCTTACCCGGAAGATTTTCCCACACATCCTGAATCTGCCTATGGGCGATCAAAACTTGCCGGAGAAGAAATCTGCCTCAATTATAAACAGGGAATGGTGATTCGCACTTCCTGGCTATATTCATCCCATGGACATAATTTTGTAAAAAGCATACTAAAAAAGGGACGCGAACAAGATGTACTTAAAGTGGTTGATGATCAGTTTGGCACACCAACATATGCCGGCCACCTGGCTCAGGCCTTAATAAGTATCATTGACACCGTGGAGCAAGAAGAAAAACCATTCATTCCCGGAATATTTCATTACACCAATGAGGGAAGCTGTACCTGGTTTGAATTCGCCACAAAGATTAAAAGCATAATTGACCTCCCCTGTTCCATTATTCCGGTAAAAAGCACCGAATATATACTTCCTGCAAAAAGACCGGCATACAGTATTCTCTCAAAAGAAAAAATTATTACTCATTATAATTTAAATATTCCCCAATGGGAAGAAGGTCTGAAAATATGTTTGGATGAATTGGAAGAAACTGCCAATCTTATTTCTGATCAAATTTAAAAACACAAAATAGAAATGGACAATTCCAAATTGGCAGAAATAGTTAAAAAGCAGGCACAATCATGGCTTGATGGCAATTATGACGATGCCACAAAATCAGAAGTCAGACAATTAATGAGCAATGAAGAGGCATTGATTGAGGCCTTTTATAAAGACCTGGAATTTGGAACAGGTGGTTTGAGAGGTGTAATGGGTGCCGGTATAAACCGAATGAACATATACACAGTAGGAATGGCTACGCAAGGTTATTCAAACTATCTGAAGAAATGTTTTGCCGGTAAGGAGCAGATTAAAGTTGCCATAGCTTACGATTGCAGAAATAACAGTCCGCTATTTGCCAGGGTGGCAGCTGAAATATTTTCCGGAAATGGTTTTCATGTATACTTGTTTGAATCGCTCAGACCAACACCGGAACTTTCTTTTGCCATCCGTCATTTTGGCTGCCAGGGGGGAATAGTTATCACTGCGTCCCACAATCCAAAAGAATACAATGGTTTTAAAGCCTATTGGGAAGACGGAGGTCAGATAATTGCACCCCATGACAATAATATTATCCAAGAAGTGAAAAAAATATCTTCTATTGATGAAGTGAAATATAATGGTCCGGATAAAAACATTACTTTAATTGGCAATGAAATTGATGATATTTATTTAAGTAATATCTATGAATTATCCCTTTCTCCTGAAGCTAT
>JAYEGO010000054.1:0-5652 GCA_034659155.1 Bacteroidota bacterium
CAATCTCCTTAAGCAAGCTGGGGGTAAATGAATTAGGATTTATTTTTCACGAAAAAAGTCCTGGGTTTAAAATTGTCGAGTTGTTTGAGGATCTTGATTTTTCCGCATTACGCTTGAATTTATCAGCTGGGGCAAGTTCTTTGGACTTGCTTACAATGCTGGTTGAATGGCTACAAGCTACCAATATAAATAAGGATTCTTTTTCAGGAGGAATTGAGTACAACCCACTTGGAAGCCTGGTCTTGTCGGATAAGTTTTATAGTTCCGAAGCTGACGACATGAAACAGGCATACAAACTTATAAAGCTAAGACTGGGGAATGCCCCCAATATAAAAGTCCTTTCTTTATCAGGAGATATCTTCAGTAATCTGGGGTGTACAATAGTTGAGGAATTGGGATTCAGCCTGGCTATGGCCTCTGAATATATTGCACAAATCTCAAAAATGGGCATAAATCCTTCAGACATTGCCAACAGCATGCAGCTTAATCTGGGCATTGGCCCGAATTATTTTTTCGAAATTGCCAAGATCAGGTCTGCACGATGGCTTTGGTCTGTTCTTGCAAAGGCTTATGAAGCTAAAGATGCGGGCAAAATATTTATTCAATCTGTCCCAACAAGCTTTAATAAAACCAGGTTCGATCCATATGTAAATATGCTCAGGTATACCACCGAAGCCCTCTCGGCAGCCATTGGTGGTGCAAATTCCATTAACATCTTTCCCTTTAACAGCATTGAGAAGCAGGCTGGAGATTTTTCGGAGAGAATTGCCAGAAATACACAGATAATTCTTAAGGAGGAATCATACATCAACAAAATCAATGACCCGGCTGCAGGCTCCTACTACATTGAGAATTTAACAAACTCTATTGCTGAAAGATCCTGGGAATTATTTCAGAATATAGAATCTCAAGGAGGATTCCTTAAAGCCTATAAGAAAGGGATCATTCAGGAACAAATTGAAAAAAGCAGGAAAATCAGGCAAGGTAATATTTCCGGGCGCAAAGAAATACTTGTAGGGACGAATCACTATCCGAATTTGATAGAAACTTCTTCAGGCCCTGAAAAACATGATGGAACTCAAAAAGGGAAACCAGGAACCGAAAATAGTAAAAAGTTCATGGAAAAAAGAGGAGCATATGAATTTGAAAAACTTCGGGAAGCAGTTAATCTGTCAGGCAACAAACTTGCAATACTTTTCCCCTTTGGAAACCCTGCCACGAGATCAGCACGCACCACTTTTGCTTCAGGCTTTATAGGATGCAGTGGATTTGAAATAAAAGATCTCACGGGAATAAAAAATATTGAAGAAGGAATAAAAATATGCAGTAAACTAAAACCTGAACTTATTGTTCTTTGCAGTTCAGATGAAGAGTACCCCTTATTAGTCCCAAAAATTATTGAAAAGGTTCAACCCGGACCTGTATTTGTCATTGCAGGGAATCCAACTGACTCAAAGGATAAATTAAACAGCCTGGGTATACACCACTTTATTCATACAAAATCAAATATTTTTGAAACCTTGAGTCAGATATTAATGGATGCGGGAGTGCATCTTCCCGGCTAAGTAAAAAATCAGATAACAGTCATGAAACCAGACTTTAGCAAAATAAACATACATGATATTCCGAAAATGCCGGAATCAACAAACTCATTTGATAACTATTCCGACAAACAAGCAGAAAAATGGCATACCCCGGAACAAATCAAGCTTAAGAGTCATTTTAATTATGAAGATATCAAACAATTTGATCACCTGAACTACATAGCAGGAAAAGCACCATTTTTGCGTGGCCCATACTCCTCGATGTATGTTACAAGGCCATGGACCATCAGGCAATATGCCGGATTTTCAACTGCAGAAGAATCTAATGCATTTTATCGCAGAAACCTTGCTTCGGGACAAAAAGGACTTTCCGTTGCGTTCGACCTGGCTACACACAGGGGCTATGATTCCGATCATGAAAGAGTACTTGGAGATGTAGGTAAGGCAGGGGTAGCTATTGATTCGGTTCTGGATATGAAGATCTTGTTTGATGAAATTCCTCTGGACCAAATGTCGGTATCTATGACAATGAATGGTGCAGTTCTGCCTATTATGGCTTTCTATATCGTTGCGGCATTGGAGCAGGGTGTAGATCTCCATCAGTTAAGTGGAACCATTCAAAATGATATCCTTAAGGAATTCATGGTTCGCAATACATATATCTATCCCCCTGATATGTCTATGCGAATCATTGCAGATATTTTTGAATACAGTTCGAAAAATATGCCCCGTTTTAATTCAATCAGTGTTTCAGGTTATCATATTCAGGAAGCAGGTGCTACTGCCGACATTGAGCTGGCATATACTCTGGCGGATGGTCTGGAATACTTGAGAACCGGGATAAATGCAGGTCTTGATATCGACTCATTTGCTCCAAGAATTTCATTTTTCTTTGGTATTGGAATGAATCACTTTATGGAAATTGCCAAATTGAGGGCAGCCAGGTTATTATGGGCCAGGATCGTTAATGAATTCAATCCAAAAAATGAAAAATCACTGGCATTGAGAACACATTGTCAAACTTCGGGATGGAGTCTTACAGAGCAGGATCCTTTCAATAATGTAGCACGAACCTGTGTAGAGGCCCTGGCTGCAGCCCTGGGACACACACAATCTTTGCATACAAACGCACTGGATGAAGCAATAGCCCTGCCAACTGACTTTTCTGCCAGGATTGCCAGGAATACACAAATTCATTTGCAGGAAGAAACTCAAATTACACGTACAGTAGATCCGTGGGGAGGATCTTACTATGTGGAAACCCTGACTCATGAGTTGGTCGAAAAAGCATGGGATCTAATTAAGGAAGTGGAAGAACTTGGAGGGATGGCTAAAGCCATTGAAACCGGAGTTCCTAAAATGCGAATTGAAGAAGCAGCAGCAAGAAAACAAGCCCGTATTGACTCAGGAAAAGACACAATTGTTGGCCTCAACAAATACCAGCTTAAAAAAGAAGATTCATTAGATATTCTGGAAGTTGATAATACTCTGGTACGTGAAACCCAGATTCAGAGATTAAAGAAATTAAAATCCGGGAGAAATGAAGAAGCTGTACAAAAGGTCCTGGTTGCAATTGAAAGATCTGCCCGAAGCGGTGAAGGGAATCTATTAGAGCTTTCTGTGAATGCTGCAAAGGAAAGAGCCAGCCTGGGTGAAATTTCAGAGGCTATTGAAAAAGTTGCAGGAAGATATAAAGCAGTAATTCGGTCTATATCGGGCATATATTCTACAGAGTCTGCAAAAGATCCGAACTTTGAAAATGCCAGGAAGCTGGCAAGTAAATTCTCAAAACTTGAGGGCCGTCAACCCCGGATCATGATTGCCAAAATGGGTCAGGATGGACATGACAGGGGAGCCAAGGTTGTATCTACAGGGTATGCAGATATGGGCTTTGATGTGGATATTGGTCCTCTGTTTCAAACCCCCGCTGAAGCGGCCAAACAAGCTGCAGAGAATGATGTGCATGTACTCGGAGTTTCCAGCCTGGCGGGAGGACATAAAACATTGGTTCCAAAAGTCATAGAAGAACTGAAGAAAATTGGTCGCGAAGATATTATGGTCATTGCAGGGGGAGTGATCCCTGCACAAGATTATGAGTATTTATACCGTTCAGGGGTAGTTGCAATATTTGGACCCGGCACATCTGTAGCTGTTGCAGCCTGTAAAATTTTAGAATTGTTGATCCACAGTATAAGCTGATGACTGTTTGATCTGCTTGATTATTTTGGAGTTTTTGTATTTTGTGCCTGGGTGTTAGCATGAAAGCGAAAAAAAGAAGATAGCCACCAAGACTCGAACCTGCCTGCCGGGAGGCAGGGGCACTAAGAAACACAAAGAATAATTTAATTATCAGACAATGAAGAAATTTGTATTATTGATGGCAACAGGCTTACTATTGGTCATAAATTCATCTGGGCAGGAAATGAACCAGGTGGTATTTTCAGAAAAAACTAACAGCAATATCCTTCTCGGCTACTGTGATAGGGACGGCTTTGCACAGGGTGAATTCCAGACCTGGTTTGACATGAATTATGAATCTTATTCCCCTGACCAAAAAGCTCTTGAGAATCTCCGAAATATTGACAAACAGAAACTTACAGTTAAAATTGTATTAGGAACATGGTGCCCTGACAGCAGGAGGGAGGTTCCTGTATTTTTCAGAGTGGCTGATGAAATTGGTATTCCAGACGAAAAACTATCGATTATTTGTGTAAATCGAATGAAAGAATTCCCGGGAACAGATATCAGTCATCTTGACATTAATTTTGTTCCTACCTTTATTTTTTTCAGATCAGGTACAGAAATTGGACGTATCATTGAATCACCCGCTGAAAGTATAGAAAATGATATACTCAAGATATTAGCTCAGTAATTTTAATAAGCTGTTATTTCAAGTTAGAATTAATTATCTTTGATTGAATTGATATCCTTAAAAACTACAACTATGGACGAACAAGAAAAAACTACAGCAGGTCAGGGCTTTGGAATTGCATCATTGATTTTGGGAATCGTGGCATTGCTTATTGCATTAATTCCCTGTATTGGACTGTTTGCACTTATTCCAGGCATTGTGGCGATAGTACTTGCAATTGTTGGTCTCTCTCAAGCAAGTAAAGCTAATGGTGCCAAAGGGGTTATTATTGCAGGATTGGTAGTATCCATACTTGGAACAACCATTGCAGCGGTATGGCTTATTTTCTTTTCAGCAGGTGGCGCATTTCTGAATGAGATTAAAAACAATCCCGAAGTTGAAGGGATCTTTGAAGAAATTATTGAAGACATTTCAGATGAAATTAAAGATTCCAAAACCTTTGAGGTAACTATTGAGAGTGATGACAGCGAAGACCTGGAAAAAACTCTTGAAGATTTGGAGAAAGGTGAAACCACGGAAGAAGGTGATACTGAACCAGAAGATAGTAGTGGGGTAGGTTTGTAAAAGCATAGTCTTTTGAGAGCTATCAGAACCAGGGCTTACCTTATATTTAATGTTTCATTTGTAGGGATAATACTGTTTATTTTCCTCTATTCCGGCATTTTTTCAGCCAAAAAGGACAATCATCCCATCCCATCTTATTATGAAGTTCTTTCGGGAAAAACTTCACCAACATCAGGCCTTTCAAGAAGTTTTTCGGAAGTTTTAAGAGGTAATTTCCAGGAAGCAAGGAAATGGAATATTAATGGAATCCCTTTATTCCTGTTTTTCCTGGTTCAACTTTTTATGAGAGTTTTGATTTCCTGGCTCCTTTTCAAGACTAGTGTGAAAATAATATATCTGGTATTGACAGATAGTATAATCTCTGTTTTACTATTTCTATGGAGTTATAAAAATCTCCTTCTCTTCTGGAATTACCTGTGATAAAGCTTTGCAGGCTTTTAACTCAAAACTTTTATTTATATATTTATTTATGCAAATCTACAACCAGGAATAGTTGAAAAAAAAAGACTGTTATATCATAACAGAGCCAGCCCTGTGAAATAGTGGCATAGCCACTGCTGCAAAGCAGCATTTCATGGGGCCAGTATGCTACGTCCTTGTATTCGCAAGTCTCAATAAAATTAGTTAATCCTTCATTTTTCAGCCAATTCCAAATTTGGTTTATAAAAAATC
>JAYEGO010000055.1:0-5602 GCA_034659155.1 Bacteroidota bacterium
ACTGAAAAAAATACATGTTATTTTTCAACTTGTTTTATTTTAGCTGACCTGAGACAATTAAATAATTATTATAAATTTGATAGAGCTAAATGTCCAGGTCATTTGGAATTACAAGTTATGAATTTTATTAAAGAAACAAATTATTCTAGCAGTTTTTTTTTATTTATCGTACTGGTATTAATAAGCCCTCTTCCTGCGAATGGGAATCCTGATTTTACTCAAAAACACCCTGAATTTCAATCAATTATAATCGGAGGAGATTCGGTGCTGTATGATGCCACTCTTAGTAAACATACTAAGGAGAGAAAGGATAATTATTTTTTTAGTTTTGTAAAAATCCCTCATAAATATAACTCTGTTTTGTTTTTGATTGATGCTTCAGAAAGTGATACGGGATCTTTTTTTCAGTATTATCTTGATGGTTTTGATGATAAATGGGGAAAGCCAGTGGGTTTTCCGGTTAAGGAATACTCAAATTTACCACAAGGGAAATATATTTTTTTTGTTAGAACCAGCTATAACAATGGAAAATATTCAGAACCTGCCAGCTTTAGTTTCCAGGTATTGCCATCCTTCTATCAAACCAAACTTGCATTATTTCTTTATTTTATTGCACTGATAATGCTTTATACCACTTTTACAAAGATTAGAACTTATCGTTTTGCCCAGGAAAGATTTCGGCTGGAACGAATTATTAATGAAAGAACAGATGAATTAGTGAGGGAGAAAGATAGATCGGAGAAATTATTAGCAAATGTATTACCCAAGGATACTGCAAATGAACTGAAAACCAAGGGCAAGGCTACCAAGAAAAAATACCAGATGGCTACAGTCTTATTTTCAGATATACAGGGTTTTACGAAAATTGCGGAGCAAATGAATCCCGAAAAATTGATTGATCAGCTTGATAGTTTCTTTTTTCATTTTGATTCAGTGGTTGAAAAATACAATACAGAAAAAATAAAAACTATTGGAGATGCCTATATGTGTGCAGGTGGTATACCTGAGAAAAACAGGACAAACCCGGTTGAAGTAGTTATGGCATCACTGGAGATGCAGAAATATATGGCTGATCTTCATGAACAGGCGAGAAAAAACAATTCCAATTTTTGGGATATTCGAATTGGGATCCATACAGGTTCGGTTATTGCCGGGGTTATTGGTCATAAAAAACTATCCTATGATATATGGGGTGACACAGTAAATACTGCAAGTAGAATGGAATCTTCAGGAGAAGCCGGGAAAATTAATATTTCAGGATCCACATATCAATTAGTAAAGGATTTTTATATCTGTGAGTATCGGGGAAAAATGCCTGTGAAATATAAGGGTGAAATTGATATGTATTTTGTAAAAGGTATTCGTCCGGAGTTAAGTAATGTAGATACAGGAGAGCCCAATGAAAAGTTTCTTGTTAACCTGCAATTGCTTAGATTAAATGATCTGGAAGATACCATACTTGCAAAATTTGACAATGAAATCAGGGATGATCTTAAATACCATAACAGAAATCATACAGTGCACGTGTATACTCAGGTTGAATTACTGGGACGGGCAGAAAAAGTGAAAGATGAGGATATGTTGCTTTTAAGAACAGCAGGTCTTTTGCACGATATTGGTTACCTGGTTGATTATACGAATCATAAAAAAGCTTCATGTGATTTTACACGTGGATTTTTACCAGGCTTTCAGTATTCTGAGGGACAAATTAATAAAGTCTGTAAATTAATAATGGCTACACAGGAATCCGGGGACCCGGCAAATTTATTGGAAAGAATAATCTGTGACGCCAATCTTGATTTTCTTGGAAGGGTGGATTATCCTAAGGTTTCTTTGAGTTTATACATGGAAATGAAAGCTTTGAAGAAGGTTGGTTCATTTGAAGAGTGGAGAAATGATCAAACCAGATTATTACAAAATCACGAGTTTTATACAAATACTGCCAGGCTTTTGAGAGATGTCGGGAAAAAGGATCAGCTTGTTCAACTTAAATTATTAAATGAGTCAGGTTGAAAAACATCTTTTTCACCTTGTTAAAAATTCTGGTATAGCCTAACTTTAGATTCTCAAATTTGGAAACACCATAGAGTAATTATTTCATGAACAAGTTAATTCCTAATACATTTTAAAACATATTTAGTATGAAAAATATTGACTGGCCTAATTTGCCTTTTGGATACATGAAAACTGATTATAATATTCGTTGCTATTATAAGAATAATAAATGGGGAGAAATAGAAGTAAGTAATTCAGAACGATTGGATATTCATATGGCAGCAACATGCCTTCATTATGGTCAGGAAGCATTTGAAGGTTTAAAAGCGTTTAGAGGAAAAGATAATAAGATACGCTTGTTCCGCTGGCGAGAGAATGCTAAAAGAATGTTGACTTCTTCAAAGGGTATTCTTTTAGCAGAAGTTCCGGAAGATCTTTTTGGAAAGGCCATTTATATGGCTGTTCAGAGAAATAAAGACTTTGTTCCTCCTCATGGATCAGGTGCAGCATTGTATATACGTCCACTAATCCTTGGAGTTGGTGCTGAAGTTGGAGTAAAAGCTTCTGCTGAATATTTGTTTCTTGTTTTTGTAACACCTGTTGGTCCATATTTTAAAGAAGGGTTTAAACCGGTAGATATGATGATTAGCAGAAATCATGACAGGACTGCACCGCAGGGGACTGGAAATATAAAGGTAGGCGGGAATTATGCCGGTAGTTTACTGGCCATGAAGGAGGCCCATGAAAATGGATATGCAAATGTTCTTTTTCTTGATCCGAAGGAGAAAAAATATATTGACGAATGTGGCCCTGCGAATTTTTTTGGAATAAAAAACAACAACTACATAACACCCGAATCTCCATCTATTCTGCCCTCAATTACCAATAAAAGTTTAATACAATTAGCAAAAGATCTGGGCCTGAATGTTGAACGAAGAGATATCCCAGTGGAAGAACTTGAAACTTTTGAAGAAGCTGGTGCATGTGGAACAGCAGCCGTTATTAGTCCCATTAAAAAAATTATTGACCCGGGAACTGATAAGATTTATACTTTTGGAGATGGAGAGCCCGGACCTGTTTCCACGAAATTATTTAATAATTTACAGGCAATTCAACTAGGTGATGCTCCTGATGAGCACGGCTGGATTGATATTGTAGAGTAATAGCCTTTTTTTCTGGTTTATCAGATAAATTCGAGTCTAATATCTTGACTCGAAGATATTTATTATATTTGCAAGCTTATTGAAATTCATATGAGAGGGAAGGATCCAGCTTATACAAGAAGAAGAGTACAAGGTTCATATTTTTCTTCTATAATTAGTATTTCACTTGTTTTGTTTTTGATGGGAATAATGGGACTCCTAATTCTTAATGCAAAAACTTTGTCAGACTATGTGAAAGAAAGTTTAAATATTTCAATAATATTGAAAGAAAATACCAGGGAAGTGGATATTAGAAGATTGCAAAAAAATCTGGATGCAGCTGACTGGGTAAAATCAACTAAGTATATATCTACCGAAGAAGCCGCTGAAGATTTGCAGGAAGAATTAGGAGAGGATTTCATTAGCTTTCTTGGATACAACCCATTGCTTGCCTCCATTGATGTGTATCTTTATGCTTCGTATGCAAACCCTGACAGTATTGCACTCATTGAAAGTTCTCTTATGGAGTATTCTCCCATAAAGGAAGTTTATTATCATGAATCTCTGATATATTTGATCAATGAAAATATTAGGAAAATAAGCCTGATTATATTAGCATTTTCTCTGGTATTATTTTTTATTGCACTTACCCTGATAAACAATACAATTAGGTTATCAGTTTATTCAAAAAGGTTTCTAATAAATACTATGCAGCTGGTTGGTGCCACAAGAGGATTTATTCGTAAGCCTTTTCTTATTAGAAGTGCCTTCCATGGAACAATTGCGGCATTATTTGCAATTATTTTAATAGGAAGTGCGGTTTATATGGCTCAAAATGAATACCCGGAGATTCTGAAACTACAAGATCTTAAGGAACTGGTTTTATTATCACTTGCAATTGTCTTGTTGGGGATAACACTGAATTTTATATCTACTTTTTTTGCAGTTTCAAAGTATTTGAGAATGGAAGAAGATGATCTGTTTTATTAATAATTGAAGGAAGAGTATGGCAACAAAAGAAAAACTTAACAAAAAGGAAGAGAACTTTTCTCTGGGAAAAGAAAACTATACTTTGTTAGCAATTGGTTTTATCATAATACTGGTAGGATTCCTTTTAATGATAGGAGGTAAATCTGAAAATCCAAATGAATTCAGTGAGGAGATATTTAGTTTCAGGCGAATAACACTGGCTCCAATTATTGTTTTATTTGGGTTCGCTGTTGAAATTTGGGCAATTATGAAAAAGCCCAGAGATAGCAATTCGAGTGTATAAAACTTGTTTGCCTTTCAAGTTTTTAAATAGAAATCATATAGTTTAAATGAATTGGATAGAAGCTTTAGTTCTCGGACTAATCCAGGGACTTACAGAATTTTTGCCGGTTAGTAGCAGTGGTCATCTTGAGCTTGGTAAGGTACTTTTAAATACCAACCTGGATGAGAATCTTCAATTTTCAATTGCCGTTCATGGAGCTACCGTGCTTAGCACCATTGTTGTATTCAGAAAAGATCTTTTGAAACTGATTAAAAGCTTTTTCTTGTTTAATAATAGTCAGGAATCTCTATATGGATGGAAAATCCTTTTTTCCATGATCCCTGTGGGACTTTTGGGGCTTCTTTTTTCAGATCAAATTGAAGCCCTGTTTCATGGAAATACTATGATGGTTGGAAGCATGCTTATTTTTACATCATTAGTGTTGGCTCTTACTAAATTGGCTCCAGGAGGATCAAAGCCTATTTCTTTTAAGAGTGCTTTTATTATCGGTATTGCTCAGGCTTTGGCGGTAATTCCGGGAATTTCAAGATCAGGCTTAACTATTTCAATGGGGCTTTACCTTGGAAATAAAAAAGATGAAGTTGCACGGTTTTCTTTTTTAATGGTAATTCTTCCAATTCTTGGGGCTAATATATTGGAGCTGTTTACAGGAGATTATGACCAACATTCTGAAGTGAGCCTGCTGCCCATTCTAGTTGGCTTCTTCTCAGCATTTATAGCAGGTTTGTTAGCCTGCAAATGGATGATCAGAATTGTTAAAAAAGGCAATATCTTTTATTTTGCTGTTTATTGTTTTGTGTTGGGGATATTGGCAATAACTCTTTTTTAGGATTGATTGGAAATGAAGGAAACAAGAGAAAAATATTTAGATGGGCAGATTTTATTATTTAACAAACCTCTGGGATGGACTTCATTTGACCTTGTAAAAAAAGTTAAGAATACCTTAAGAAGGAATTTGGAGATTGATAAAATTAAAGTTGGACATGCTGGTACCCTGGATCCCCTGGCAACAGGATTATTAATTGTATGCACAGGAAGAGCCACAAAAAAAATTCAGCAAATCCAGGAACTTGGTAAGGAGTATATTGCATCAATTATGCTTGGGAAAACAACCCCCTCATTTGACCTGGAAACAGATTTTGATAAAGAGTTCCCGACTTCTCATATTTCCAAAGAATTAATAGAAAAAACT
>JAYEGO010000056.1:0-5575 GCA_034659155.1 Bacteroidota bacterium
AAATAATTGTTTGAAAAAAATATGTGAAATTTTTTAAAGACTATAAAATAAATTTTGTAGCATTAAATGTTAAACCTAATGTGGTAGCGGAGATCTTACTAAACATCTTCAATACTATTCTTAATCATATATTCTTTCAAAATTTCTTTGAAGTATATATCATTTATTTCAGGATATGTTTCTGGCGAATAGAATAATTTCACATTCAGTTCTGGATCAACTAAAAAAATATGAGGTCCTTCAGATGGATATCCTTCTAACTTAATATCATTTACAATAATACTGCTAATGTTCGATTGAAAATTTTTCGTAAAATCATTTAAACTTTCCTGATCAGTAAAACTGCCTGCCAGAATTATTTTGTCATGTCCAATTTCTTCTGCAAGAATATCCAAATCCATAACAATACTCAAAACACAACTTTTACATACATTTTCGTCAAAATAAACAATTATCCTATTTTCTCCATTTAGTAAGGAAGCAAGTTCCTCATTGTTATGTAATAGACTATTTAGCATTATTTTTGATGACAAGTCAAACTCTAATTGTTTTAAAAGAAGATCTTTCACTTCACGTCTTTTAAGAGAATCACATTTTGATAAACTAGTATAAAACTGATTATTCCGGCTAGTAGAAGTTCTAAATTTTATTCTTGTTATGATGTTACTACTTAATAGTAAGAATATTGTAAAAAATAGCCAACCGTTTTTTTTCATTTACAAATCTTTTGTAACATTCTTATTTATTTAAGTATGTCTAGATTATACAGATATAGCCTATCTAAACTTTCCGAAGAAGAGCAAATTATATAACTATCATCAGAGGCGACAGTGAAAGAAAAGAAGTCTTTATCTAATGATATTTTTACAATTGGATTACCTTCCCAATTCCAAACATGAATTTCATCACATATATCAACTATTCCATTATTCTCTGGAGATATTATACTTAAAGATTTACCTGAATATAAAGCATAAATGTATTTGTTTGTAGAATATATCTTTTGATAATGCACTATTATTTCATCTGGAGTAATCGCCCTATAATCACCTATAATAATACCTTTTGGCAATTTCGGACTATCTTTAAATCGTACTTCTTTTAGAAGTATTCCATTTGTGCTGAAAATTCTCAGCATCTGGAATTTATCGTAAACTGCAGCAAAAGCAGTCCTGTCAGGTCTCACTGTAACTATCTTGCTAAATATTGATGCCTCCATTTGAGGTGGTACATCCTTAATAATTTTGGAATAGTTGGGCCCAAATTCTGAAATTGTTTTTGTTTTAGGATTATATTTTATGAATTCTTTATTGCTATTTTGATTTACATTCCAGCCACCTAATAGTGAATCTGGCAACATAAAGATATGTGAAAATCCTAATAATTCACCTGGTAGCTTATTATTTTCAAGAATTTCGATTTTTTTTTGTTTTAAATTGAAATCAACAATCTTTATAGATTTCAATGATTTATAAAGAAAAGCATTGCCTGATAAGCCATGAATGAAAGGATCTATATCTACTTCTTCTCCAGGACCTGCACCCTTTTGAATAAACCCACCAACATACAGAAAATCAGGCAGTAAGAAGACTCTGAAAAAAGGACTTGCCTTTACATCAATAGTTATTATTACGCTATCCAGCATAATAATTTGACCTACATTGAATAGAACTGGAGGTGTTTCTATCTCACTATGTTCTAAAGATACTTCGGATAAGAATTCCTTTACAATTTCTACTTTTTGTTCTTTGTGATTTGAACACGCTATTAGAAAATAAAGTAAAAAGAAATATAATATATTTTTCATGCGCTTATTATTTTTAATTAAGGTCAAATGGAAATTTCATGTAAAAAATGCTTGTTCTATTGTATGGAATAAATTTCTTACCGCATATTATTTCAAGATATTATCTGAAAATTTCGATGTAATTGAGTACCTTATACCGATTTATTATTAGCAACGTTCTCCGGAGTAAAGTGAGTAGTCGATTTTAATGCATTTGAAATGAACTTTACCAAGCTATTTTTTGTTAATCCAAATTCATTAATTTTTTACTTTAATTTCTGATCCCCTGCCATATGCCTGTCTTTAATAATTTCCATAAGGGTCATCCTTTTTTTGTTGTCAAGAGTCTTTAGCACATCAAAAATTAATAGATGCTGCCTTTCGAACTTGGCAAGCTTTTGTAGAATATGACTGGTTTGCTTTTACTATTTAAAGTTTATTAAAAAAGTTGACTACAACAAAAAACATGACTCCGTACTGTATCTTTTAATATATGCATGGTAACCCAGTGCTGACGTATATAACTTTTTCCAACTCCATTACTTTCTGTGATAAAAAGACATTCTTCTTTTTTGATAAAACTGCAATCGAACAGTCTCATTAGTTTGGGTTTTTCTAAATCTCTTAATAAGTCATAGATAACATTTCTGGAAAGATCGAGATTAGTTGTTGATAACTGCAACTTTACTCTATCATTGAGAATAAAGTTGCTGTTATCGTCTTAATTTACTCGTAACTATTGATTTATTTGCCATAATACGCGCTGTCGGCTTTAATTATAGTCATGAAATTATGGTTTCAATAGTATGATAAACATTCAAGTTATAAACTGTACACTATCCTCCAAAGTGAGATGCTTGCTCACTTTGCTCCGGTGTTGGGTGTTCAGCTTACTCTTGAATATGCCCACCACCACCACATGTACCTTCGTTTGACCACAAATATTTAAAGTGTACTCGAGTACAAGTCGCACACTCAAGAAGAGAGGTAATTCCATAACCCCAGGGATCAGCACACCAAACACCCCCTGCCAAAGCCTGATTACTTTCAAGTTTCAAATTAAAAGCAGATAATTCATCCTTTTCAAAATTTAAGTTTAGATTAATTACGATTGCAAAAATCATCACTAGACTAATAAAAATTTTTCTTTTCATTTTGCTTATATTTTTTATTTTAATGTTTATACTGATTTTATTTAAAATTATAAAAAACAACAAATATCTTTGCCCCCGAAAGGGGAGCTACCAGACCTGGAGCCTAAATGAGTACGGTAACAGCTTATGGTGTGTTTTCCCTTTCATTTTTTTTGAATTGTTTCTGTTGTTTGAAGGTTTGAGATGTTTCTGTTATATATTTTTTGTTTCTACAAAACGAACCACAGCAACCATAGAAACAACATAAACTTTGTTTTATTCATTCCATACATTATTCCTATGGTTTATACTACTTAATCCGGTGAGAATTAGATTTATTCCCAAAAATGAGATTTATTTTCGGCAATTCAGTAGTTTAGACAGAATCTAAATATAAAGTGATATTAGTCAGTAAGATGCAAGCTTTTTGGGTTAAAGCCCAGATGTTGATTTTGCATTCCGCCCTAAAGAACGAAGTTAGTTATGAATAGAAGCATTTATTGACTAACCACGGTATTCATGCCGTGGTTAAGGATACCTAAGATATTGGGCTTTAGCCCACAATCTTTTCGAAGCCATACTCTTGTATAATGCCTGTTTTCGGTCCATTTGTTTAGGGACTGGTACAATTTCATGGGTATATTCACTTGTAATAATTCTTAATATAGTTTTTGAAGATTTTTTAATACGAAAACATTATATACCCTCAACCCAAGGCCCTGGGATTGTATTATAAGGCCCTTATCCAATAAGGCTTTTATTGCCCTGGCAATTGAACTGGAGGCAGACAGGCCATGTTTATTAGCAAACTCTCTGGACAAAGGAGCTTTTACAAACTCCTCTTTTGCAATTGCGATAAGTACCTTCCATTGTAGTCTTGGTAGTAAATATTCATGCTCTCGTGAAACCGACTTGTTTTCTTCAAGAATATCTTCCCAAACCATCTCATATACCTCATCATCAATTTTTTTACTGCCGGAGAATATAAAAGTTATTTCCGGACAGTCCTGCATAATTGTTCGTACATAGGCTTCTGCTTTATCTTCTTCGTATCCTGCCAGTTCCTGGAATTCATTAAAAGCAATAATAATCCGGGTTTTGCTTTTTTTCAGATGGTCAAATAATTCCGGTAAAGCTTTAATAATTTTTTGCCTGTTAATATAATTCAGTTCAAATTTTGGCATATTTGCGTAATAAAAAACACACTTAATTGCGTTATGCTAAATCGCAAAATATCATATTTCGGTTAAAATCGAGAAATTTTGTCTTTTCCTGTTTTATAATCAGGTCGTACTATGAGTACAAAATTAGACAACAATCAATTATCTTCAAAGTGCCAGAGTCTTACGACCCTGGCAATAATATGCACTGCCTACGGCAGTTTTTGCGATTTTACCTGAGAGATTGGGTTATATCAATCCACTAAAGGATAATAAAATCATTCACTCATGCACCCATTCACACATTCAGGTGGCTATTTTCTGTCAAAAAACAAGTTTTTGGAACCGGCATTCAGGGGGACTCCCAAAATATTTTTCACATCCTCACCTAAAAGTTCCAACTCAAGGGCGGCCATACCAATAGTATACATTATTCTATTGTCAACCCTATGATCCATAGCAACTCCTACCGCAGATCCGATTGCAATTCCCAGGTCAATATTATTGTAGCTACAAGGCACATTTGGGTGTTTTTCTTTTCCCTCACAATCAATAAAACCACAGATACCACAATTTGGGAGATTCATAGTTTGTATAGTAGAACCAAATAATACTATTACAGGGGCTTTTAATATATTTTCCGCATCACGACCAAAAAAGTGAGCACCTGTTCTCTCGCCAATTTCCTTCATTTTTGAAGCCAGGGCTTCTTTCTCATTTTTATTATTAATTATTGAAAATGCAAGGTAATCTTTTCCCCTTGTTTTGGGAGCAGTTCGGGCTGCGATGATCATTTTACCTGCTACATCAAGGAGTTGCTGTTCGGTTATTTTTGATTCATGTATCATTAGTGGATTTATTTAGTCTGGGTTGATGAAACTGGCACTTCATTCAGTGGGATTAGAAAAGCTCCTTTATATGCTCTTATTTCTCCAAACTGGTCAATTACTTCATAAGCAAGAATGATAGACTTTATTTTTTTAGTAAGGATAAACTCATTCTCATTAAAATACCAGTCTTCTTCAAATTGAATTTTGCCGATTTTTGAACGGTCAAATTCTTCAGAGTTTTCAAGAGCCCTGATCTCTTTAAGAGTCATTTCATCACCTGTGTGATAATTATAAGCTATAACCCTTCCATTATAAATGGCTTCAAAAATAATGTTCACAAAATCATCTTTTTGAAAGCTCTCAATTTTTTCACTGACCCATGTATCTTCCGGGTCAGGGTTTTTAACCAACACATCATATATTATAGGACTGGCTAATAACACTTCCAAAGAGTCAGGTTTGTACTTCTGACGAGCAGAGGAAGAAGAATCGTATTTTTCATTGGAGCCTGGAGTACATCCAACAATAAATATGTAAAGAAGAAGGCCAAAAGAGATGATTGTTTTCATAATATATAGGTTTAGATGGTTTAAGAAGTTTAGGAGGTTGAGTCAAAGATCAGTTATATACTCTTTCACAGGCTCTAAACGATAAACAAATAATTTA
>JAYEGO010000057.1:0-5562 GCA_034659155.1 Bacteroidota bacterium
TGCTGAATTAATAGATTGCCTGACAGGAAAAATTCAAAATATAGATTTTCAAGTAGATGGCTATAAAATAGTTTTTAAAAATGTAAGGGTAACGAACTATCCAAAAGTAATAAGGTTTGATGCTCTTATGACAAGAGGATATCTTAAAGGAAAAGAACCTAAAACTGAAGAAGATAAAGTTATAACAGCAAGAACTATCAGGAGAATAAAACAAAAAACAAATAGTTGGTCTCCGCTTGCAAAAAATCAGATTATTGCTCAAGCTACAACAATACGCCCTATTGTCTCACACGGAGGATATCATCAGCTTGGGAATAAAAGGGCAGTCATTTGGACAAACAATAATAAATTGACCGGTTACTTTGAAATAATAAATCAGAATACTAACAAACAACATCCTGCTACCCAACCGGTTGTTTATAGAGGAAAACTCCAGGATGCAGGCTTTCATATCTGGGGAGGGAATAACCTAATTGCTGATTTTTCTGATTTCTCTGAGTTAGGATCCTATAAAATAAGGCTTGTATTTGACCAGGATGAAAGGGGAATAACTGATTCTTATAGTTTTACCATTAAGTCATCTCTTTACCTTGATTTGGCACAAAAAGCCTCTGAGTTTTTGTATTATCAAAGATGTGGGACAGAAATTCCAGGTTGGCACAAAGCATGTCATACTGATGATGCCGTTATTATGCCGGATGGAAAAAGGATTGATGCCAGCGGGGGTTGGCATTCTGCCGGTAATTTAAACAAATGGATAGGGCCTGCACATTTTGCTGTACGAGGATTAATTACACTTTTTGAAGCTTTTCCTGAAAAATTTATAGCAGACAAAAGAAATGGTATTCCAAAACTTATCGATGAAGCCTGGTGGGAAGTAATGTTTTATAACAAAGTATATTACAAAGGTTCATTCTTATCAATAATAACCCCAGGTGCTAATCCATGGGTATGGTTAGGTCCTCCTGAAAATGCTCCACCACGTATTTCAACTTTAGAACAAATAGAAAAAATCCATCAAAGAAGCAATAGCGTGACTACTTTATTTACAGCAGCTTCAATGGCTAGAACAGCCCATTTAATGATTCCATATCAATATGCAGATTATGAAAAAACCGTTGAGATTGTTAAAGAATGTTATGAAATTAACTGCAATACCGACCCTAATAAAGTAACAAGTTTGGGTCCTTTTGGAGTTGGGCTTAGCGACAATTTTCTTATGTTTCAATCCGGGTTGCTTCAGTTAGATATGGAGCTTTACAGAATTACCAAAGACAATAAATATAAACTTGATTCTAAGGAGCGTGTGGAAAAAATTCTTTCTCTTAATGAAAATGATGGCACTTTTTATACTGATGAAGCGAAAACTATAAAACAAACACATATAGATATTCATTATTTGGCACTTTATGAATATTTATTAATGAACCCCGAAACTCCTTTTAAGGATGAAATTATAAATGTATTTGCTTCGTGGATAAATTATACTAAGCCATTAACAAATCTTTCTCCTTTTGGTCAGGTTGGCAGATATACGAAAGACGGTGGGATAAGCAATATTCCCGGAAGGAGTACAACGTTTGCAAAGAAAGCCTGGGCATTGGCTACTGCTGCAATTCTTCTTAATAAACCGGATTATATTGGCATTGCAGAACGTCAATTACAGTGGATAACAGGTCTAAACCCTGTTGATATTTCTATGCTAACAGGTGTTGGAAAAAATTCCAGATGTTGTCATCATCGCTATGCTTTTATCGAAGGACATGAGGATGGTAAGGTTCCCGGTGCCATTCTTAATGGTATTTCAGCCGGCACAGGTAAGCTTTTTAACCTGGGGGATTATAATACAAGGAATTTTGTAATATCAGACAAACTGCCTGTAGATTATCCTGTCTTCGACAATGATGTTTATGGCTGGACATGGGCATACCATAATGGTGAAACACGCAATTTTACAAGCGGATGGTTTATGCTTGCTGCCGCTCAAGTTGAAAAAGCCTTAATGGGACTGAAATAAATAGAACACAGATTCATTAAAAAATGTTCAGATATCATGTAGTGTTAATTCGCGAAATTTGTGTCTAACATGAAAATTAAAATCCATTTTAAATTATACAAAGTATTTGTACTATGTATCATTTTATTGTCACTTGTAAGTTGTACTCATCATAAAACAACAATTAAAGTCAATGTAGATTCTTTCAGGGTTCAAAGAAATGATACGGTAACGATTGAAGTGGAATTGAGCAAAACAAATAAAACTGTTCAAGCTGTTTTACTAAAACCTGCAATTGGAAGTTCCGAATTACTTTTAGAAAAAGTGCAGGGCAAACCACGTGTTTACAAAGCGAGAATAATTTTAGATAATGAAACACCAAACGGTTTGTACGCCATTCATGTTTGGACAGGAGCTAAAGAAAATCCTTCCGCAATCGGCAAAGCAACATTTCTTCTGGGAAAAATGATAGTAGATTTTTGTTATCCTTCAACATTTGATAAAAATAATCCTGATGAGGAAATTACCAATTATTTGCAAGACTTCCGCAAAACAGGCGGCAATTTTCTTATAGCTCATGGTCTTATCGGAAAAACAGCACATTTTCCGTCAAAGATATGCGAGTCTGATTTGGAAACCGGCTCACCAAAAGATATAGTTGAAGCAATACTTCGTAATGGTGATGAAAAGGGCTACCCTGTATTATTGTCTGTAAGTTGGGATTTAACAAGAGAAATTCATTCATTGGACAGAATGGAAAGTATAAAATCCATAATGGATGAACTTTATTCTATTTATTACCAGCATCCGTCATTGGTTGGATTTTATACCTATCTCGAAGGTAGCGGAACTTATTTTGCCCCTTACATGCGAGAATTCAGCGATAATGTAAAAAAACTAAATCCCGGGCTTTTAAGCGGATGTTCTCCTTATAATGACGATCCAATGCTTGCAGGTTATCTCGGAATAATTGAGTCGTTGGATATTATAATTTACCAGGGACAGGTAATGGCAAGCTATCGCCCCGATAACCGACAGAAATATCCGATACGACGGGTAAAAGATTTTTGTTCGCTTGGTATTGGGGCAAAGCAATTGCAAAATAAAATTGCCTTAACTCACGTTGAGTTGTTCGGATATCTTGAAAACAAAATTTCACCTGATCATTCCACAACAAGCTACGAAAACATTTATCCTCAGATTCTCAGTGCAGCAACAGTTACTGAAAATGACGGCATCAGCTTTTTTACATATAACAGCAACATCCATTGTAGTATTAAAAAGTTCCCTGAACTCAAACAAAGCCGTAAAGCCGTGATTGACGGGATGAAAGCCTTTGATTTAATTTGCGACAAAATTTCAAACAAGCCAAACAATTTAACTTTTTATTTTCCTCATTCCGATTGGGTAATAGAACGATGGAATAATTGCTTCCTGCCTGCTTTGGATGCTTTCAGAACCCTTGGAATTGCTGTAGATATTTTGCCTTATGTCCCGCGTTTGTCCGAAGATTATCCTTATTGGCCCAATCACGCCAATGATTCTGTTATGCCACGATTATTAAAAGATAAAAAGGTAATTATTCTTCCTGATATCTCAGGCTTCAAACGAACCGACAGCGATTGGATTGAAATGTTTGTTAAGGAAGGTGGTGCTGTAATTGCCTTTGGTCCACAAATACCAATGGCAAGGCCTGACAGTTATAAACGAAAAGATTTTTTCGGTTTGGAGGAAAGCAAGCCAAAAAATCATACCACACTAATTGTCAAAAATGCAATAGGCAAACGTGTTTCAGAAGGAAAACAATATGCCTTGCCTGGTGTTATCCTTCCTTTATGGAAAACAGAAAATACAAAAGTTGCAGCAACATTTGAAGATGGCTCTCCAGCAATTGTTATCAATAAATACGGCAAAGGAACTGTTGCAACAATTCTGGTAGATGCGACAACTGCAGCAGAGCACACTCCAGGGTTAATACATGATGTTATCGACTTTGTTATGTCAACTTATGACATATCTCTTCCTGTTGATATTCTCGGATTAAATAAAAACGTAAATATAGCGGTTACTAAAACCGAGAATGGTTTCCGGGTTGCGGTTGTAAATCTAAACCGGCAAGCATTGGAAATAACTCTCAATGCACGAAATGTTTCTGAAAACACTAAAAATGAGTGGTATGATTTGATCTCTGAAAAGAATATTGAAAATTCAAAAGATAATATTTCGTTGAAATTACAAGTTCCAGGCACTGATTATATATGTATTGAATTTTAAAAATGATCAAAAAAGAAAATGAAAATACTGCCTACCTAATAACAATCAGCTTTGTTGCGGCTCTTGGTGGACTTTTGTTCGGATATGACACTGCTGTTATTTCGGGGGCAATAGGTTTTCTTAGAGCTCATTTCAACCTTAATGCTTATGAAATGGGCTGGGCTGCTTCATGTGCTATAGCAGGCTGTGTGGCCGGGGTTGCTTTGGCAGGTTTAATAAGTGATAAATTCGGAAGAAAAAAAATATTAATGCTTGCCGCTGTTCTTTTTGCAATATCAGCAATTGGCTCGGCTGTCCCGGAAACTATTACACAACTGATATTTTTTAGAATTATTGGTGGTTTCGGAGTAGGAATAGCATCAATGTTATCACCCTTATACATTGCGGAAATAGCACCTGCACGAATGCGTGGAAGATTGGTTTCAATAAATCAATTTGCCATTGTTTCAGGAATTTTGTTGGTTTATTTCGTGAATTATTTTATTACTGACAACACAAATGAATCATGGAATATAGATTTCGGCTGGCGATGGATGTTTGCTTCGGAAACCTTACCTGCCCTGCTTTTCTTCATTCTCCTGTTTTATGTTCCTGAAAGTCCGCGCTGGCTAGTACAAAAAAATCGAAATGATGAAGCATTTGATATTCTTTCAAAGATTAACGAACCAAAAACAGCAAAAGTAGAATTATCGGAAATTGAAATTTCCTTTTCTAAAGATTTTAGTTCTATAAGCCGGCTTTTCACACCTGGAATAAGAATTATTCTGATTATTGGAATTGTTCTTGCAATCCTACAGCAAGTTACCGGCATAAATGTATTTCTTTATTATGGTCCAGAAATATTTAAAAATTTAGGTTCAGGAACAAATGCTGCCTTGCTTCAAACAATTATTGTGGGGGCAGTAAATCTTACTTTTACAATTATTGCTATTTTGGTTGTAGACAAAATCGGCAGAAAACCCTTGCTGATTCTTGGCTTTTCAGGAATGGGAATATCACTGATTTGCCTGGGGCTTTCTGCCTATTTTCAAAACACAGGATTATGGGTTTTGATATTTATTCTTACTTATATTGCAAGTTTTGCCGTAGCGATAGGTCCGGTTACATGGGTAGTGCTGTCAGAAATTTTCCCAAATATAATTCGCAGCAGGGCTATGGCTTTAGCTACCGTATTCCTTTGGATTGCAAACTTTGTTGTTTCACAAACTTTCCCGATAATTAATGAAAATGAGTGGCTTGTAAACAAATTCCATCATGGATTTTCGTTTTGGATATATGCATTTATGTGTGTA
>JAYEGO010000058.1:0-5533 GCA_034659155.1 Bacteroidota bacterium
TTTCTGTGATCACTTCCCAATGTCCAGTTTCACTCTCTGTCCAGTTATTCTTATTTCCATCTTCGAAGTCCTCAATAACTTGTCCATAAAGAGTCCCCTGAAACAACAAAAAAAGAAGAAACAGATCTTTCATAGCTTGCTCCAATTTTTTTTGAGTGTTCGTTACATTTATTCAAAGATTAATACAAATAATCATTATAAGGATATCTCTTTGAATGAATCTCTTTTACCTTTGAATATATCACTTCCTTAAATTTTGGGATATTCTCCTTTTCTTTTGCTGAAATAAAAATACATGGATTATTTTCCTTTGCTATCCAGCTGTTTTTAAGTTCATCCAAGCTAAGATTCTCTTTGCTTTTAGCTGTAAGGTCATCATCATCTTTTTTCAGGTATGAATATGAATCAATCTTATTAAAGACCATGAGAGTAGGCTTATTAGCTGATTCAAGTTCCAGGAGTGTTTGTCTTACTACCCCTATCTGCTCTTCAAATCCCGGATGGGAAATATCCGCAACATGTATCAGGATATCGGCTTCTCTTACTTCATCCAATGTTGATTTAAATGATTCAACAAGATGGTGAGGCAATTTTCGTATAAAACCCACCGTGTCAGATAATAAAAATGGCAGATTATCAATTACCACCTTACGTACTGTGGTATCCAGGGTTTCAAAAAGTTTATTTTCTGCAAAAACATCAGATTTGCTCAGTAAATTTAATATAGTGGATTTTCCAACATTGGTATAACCAACAAGGGCCACTCGTACCATTTTACCACGATTCTTTCGTTGAGTTGCCATTTGCTTATCAATCATTATGAGTTGATTTTTTAAGCGGGCAATTTTATCACGAATAATCCTTCTGTCTGTTTCAATTTCGGTTTCACCTGGACCCCGAAGTCCAATCCCTCCTCTTTGTCTCTCAAGATGTGTCCACATTCTGGTAAGTCTGGGAAGCAGATATTGATACTGGGCCAATTCAACCTGCACTTTTGCATGAGCCGTTTTTGCTCTTTTAGCAAAAATATCCAGTATTAGATTTGTTCTGTCAAGGACACGACCTTTAAGGTTTTTTTCAATATTTTTTAATTGTCCGGGAGTAAGTTCATCATCAAAGATTACCAGATCAATTTTTTCCTCTTGAACATATTCTGCAACCTCTTCAAGTTTTCCGGAGCCCACAAAATACTTGGGGTGTGGATGTTCAAGATTTTGGATATAAGATTTTACCGGTACTGCTCCTGCAGTTTCTGTCAAAAAAGCTAATTCATCAAGAAAGTCATGCACTTCCTGTGAAGGCCGGTCAGAATATGACAAACCAATAAGGACAGCTTTGGGTTTCTCCTGAATCTCTGTTTTTTTTTCCTTCATAATCCTTCCTAATCACTTCGCAAGCTATCCGAATATCTAGTAAAAAACATTTCTCGGGACTGTTTCAAAAGCCTTTATGTTCCTTCGTGACTGCTTAGTGTAATTTTGTGGTGAAATCTTAAAGAACTGAACCACAAAGGATCACAAAGCACACACTAAGTTACACAAAGTAGGATTACATCCTTTTTAAACAAATAATTAGCTTTTGAAACAGCCCCAAGAAACAATATGAATCTCCGAAATTTTAAATATCTACTTTCTGTTTAGTATATATAGTGTTTATTTCTTTGTAGAATTCCCCGAATTGCCATTTTTAATGCTTCACTACACTGAAAAATCATTTCCTCATCGCTTGGAAAAGGAAGTGGATCAGATTCTACCATAGCCAAAGATTCCGGACTCAAGGCATCCTGGTTACCGATAGCTCTGGCTGAAAAATGCTCAAAATGACTGTCTGCACCAATAGGATCATTTCTCATGAGTTTGGCAGGGTTTAATTCGTAAATCTCAACATTCCCTTCAATATGTGATGACTTACTTTGAGCAGTTTCAATCAAGGAACAGGATATATCTTTATATTTTATTATTTTGATATCATTCCCGGCTGTATCTTTCATAACATTCCCATTTGGATCAAGGGCATAGGAAAATCCATTTTCGATTGTTTTTTTCTCTAATCTATCTGTTTCTTTAATATTATCAGGGGAAACAGCAATGATTTTCAAATTGATTTTAATATGGTAATTATAATTTATGTCCTTATTAAGATCCCTGGTAAAAAATTCCACCCACTCCGTATCCAGATCCTGAGGGCTTACAGCTAACAACTGGTCAGTAAATTCCGTAGGCAGTTTAAGATGTGTGAAATTTTCTACTGTAACTATAGCCCTACTCATTCCAAGATATCTGGACTCACCAATTAAGGCATCAATATTTTCATAGTCACCCCAGTACTGCTTTACTTTTAGAAACTCATAATAAGCCTGGCGGTACGATTCTTTGTTTTGATTAGACATCAATTTTTGACCGTGTGCAAAAAAGAATTGAGCTGCCTGATGCTTGGCTTCAATAATTTCATGATCATAATCTATTTGAGGATAGTTAATGGAACGACCATTTAATTCGAGAGGCAAAACAGGTCTTACCTTTTGTTGTCTGCGAAGCAAACGTTCATAGGTCTGCACAATTTCTTCCCAATTTTCAGGTTTTCCTTCTCTTTTCAGGTACTGAATCCTATCGTTGTCTCTTTCATTTGCAAGCATATAAGATTTGTCAAGAGCTTCGATATCTTTATCACTGTTGGGGTTTTTCATTAATTTCTTAACTGCTTTTTGAATAGCAGAATCATAATTACCTTTTTGGAGCTGCTTTTTTGAAGACCCACATCCAGAAAGCAGGAAAATTGCAAGAAACAAATAAATTAGATTTTTCATGTTCTAAAATTAATTTTGGAGATTAATCTATAAATATACAAAATTGATAGAAATCAGGCATAAAAAAAGCCCAGGAACATTCCGGGGCTTAAACATATTTAGTATAGTAATTATTGTAGCACAAAGTTAATTGGGAAAGTAAAGGAAACTCTTACAGCTTTTCCTCTTTGCTTCCCTGGAGTCCATTTAGGAGAAGACTTGACTACACGAACGGCTTCAGCATCCAGTGCAGGATCAACTCCTCTTACAACTTTAACATTGGTGACAGCTCCATTAGGTTCAACCACGAATTGAACGAAAACTCTACCACTAATCCCGTTTTCTGCGGCAATCTCGGGGTATCTCAAATTTTGTCCGATCCAGGATCTGAATCCATCCTGACCCTTACCCATAAAACCAGGCATATCTTCAACAATAAAGAAAATTTCTGCTTCTTCTTCTTCTTCTTCTTCAGTAAATTCCATTATTTCAACTTCCGAATCCTGGTCTACTTCAAAATCATCCAGGATTAATTCGTCTTCAATTTCCACATCGTCTTCAACAATTTGAAGTACTTCAGTTACTTTTGGTGGTTCTGGTGGTTTTGGTGGTTCTGGCTGTTCCTGCCTCGTAATTGGAATGATCTCTTCTTCAATCTGTTCCATATCACCTGTATCAAAAGCATTATCTCCAAGTCCGCCACTTGTCCATTCAAAGGCAATTAATATCAAAGAAATTGAAATTACCAATCCAAGCTCAAAAAAGATTCCTATTCTTTTTTCAAGATTTGCCTTTTCTGATTTTTTTGGTTCCATGATTTAAGAATTTAGGGGCTAAAAATAATGAATTCCAGATATAAAATCAAAATTTCTTTCATTACTTTTCATAAAAAACAAAATAAAACACGTAAAAAGCTGTCAATAAAGTAAACCGCAAAAACCGGTCCAAACAAAAAAATCCCGGTTTTCACCAGGATTAATACTTATTGTGGAGACTGGGGGAATCGAACCCCCGACCTCTTGACTGCCAGTCAAACGCTCTAGCCAACTGAGCTAAGCCCCCTGAATAATAATAACGAATCCCAATTTCAAGGAACTTGTTGTTCTGTTAAGCTTTAGTAGCCAATCCCGAAGCTATCGAAATCTTTGATTTCGCTTTAGCTTCGAGGATCCACGATTTTTAACACAAATCTTAGATTTGTTAAAAATCGGGACTGAGCTAAGCCCCCATCATTTAGGTGGCAAAAATAAATAAAAAATGTTAAATAGAAGGATATTCCTTATTTACTTCTTAAATCCAAGACAATATTGCCCATTCTTAAGCATGGAGGAAACTACCTTTATCTGATTATTACCCTTAACTACAGTAGAAGGTATATCTTCCCAATGATCTCCGGGACCTTTACGAAATAGTAAATCTAAATCCGTAACTTTTCGTTCATAAAAGTTTGACCTCAAGCTTTCATTACCTTTTGATTTCTCATATAAAAACCTGGCTTCAGCCTTAAACCCTTTATTTAAAAGTGCTTCTATTGTCCAATACCCGGAAGGATCAAGTAAAAAAATATGGCCTGTAGAATCTGGTAAAACCAGGTTTCTGGTGACTCGAAAAAATACAGAATCTGACAGAGAATTGACTTTCATTGAGAAACTTGATTCTTCAAAACTATAGTTCCCTGCTTCCCTTATTGTAATAATTTCATCCAGCGTTGCATCGGCAATTTTCTCATATGGGTCAAGAATTATCAATTCGGGTTTGAAGGAAATATAAAACTCCTGGCTGTCATGAGGACCAGAAAGCTCTATTACTTCAGAATAAGAATTCCCGGAGGAATTAATAAACATCAGTTCTGCATGATTAGAATAAGAATACTCAGTAGTTCCCAGTAATTTCTGCCTGAAAAACACCTTGACTTTATAACCACTTACAGCCGTATAAACAGAAAAGGAATCAATAGAGAAATGTGGGAAACCCGGACTTTTTACCCAAAAATTAAAGAAATCATCCAGGTCTTGTTCAACTTCCCTTTCAAGAAAAGATTGAAATTCAGAAGTTGAAATATGATGAAAAGCATACTCTGAAAACATAGCTTTCATTGCAAAGAAAAATTTCTCATCTCCAATATAGTTTCTCAAAGTATGAGCCACATCTGCCCCTTTATCGTAAATTGTACTTCCATATGTGTATTCGGCGGGAGTGTTATACAGTGCCCTGTATGCTTCATCCTGAATATGAGCGTATTTTAGTGTCTTAAGATGGTTTTTGCGCATATACTCCCGAAATGCAATTTGTCCGAAATAATATTCATAATACAATGCTTCGCAATAGCTTGCCCAACCTTCATTAAACCACATATCAGCTGAAGAAGCACATGTAACAAGATTTCCAAACCAGTTATGGGCAAACTCATGGATAAAAAGATCTTGAAAATTCCCAGGCTCCTTCAAAGAATATTCAGGAATGCTGATCATGGTAGCATGCTCCATGGCTCCTGAGTTAAATGGGACTGAAACAAATCCAATTTTTTCCCAAAGATAAGGGCCAAACAGGCTCTCAAAACAAGTAAGCCATTTACTTAGATCCTTGAATCCATCAACTGCATTTATACTGTCTTTCTGAAGTACAAATACTTTGGCAGGGATCTCCCCCAATAATCCATTAAGTGTTTCTGAAATACAGATATAATTTGCAACTGAAACAGAAGAAAGGTAGGTTGGTATACTTCCGTTCATCATCCAATGATAGGTA
>JAYEGO010000059.1:0-5519 GCA_034659155.1 Bacteroidota bacterium
AACCTATATTTACGTTTTTACCCCTAAAATGGACTATTTGGCCTAGTGATATCAACTAGTTACGAAATATGTAGTTCGGCATTCTACTATTATATCAATTGGTTATCGTGGCCCGACCCCAAAATCTCTGGACCCAAAATCTCTGGACCAAAATCTCTGGAAGTGATTCGGAAAATTCTTGAACATTTGGGCCTCTGGGAGGAGAAAACCAGGCCGCCTCCCCCAAGCGCTATATCAACTTCCGCCTACGAGCCGTTTGATGATGGCAGGCCTGATTACGAGCAGCCATGCATTACGTTCGATTAAATGTCCCGCGCAATCGGTGAAATGGCGGCAACTGGACAAGCACGCCCTTTCATCCATGAATTTCAGCAAAGTTCGCCTTCTTGCGCCTTTCAATATCATCCTCGGCATAAATTTTTCTTGATATTCACCTTTAAGCCGGATTAACATAGATAAGTTTTAAAAAAATGAGGTCGAAAAGAGGGGTGTGTAAGCATTTTTTTTTCTTCCGGCATCTGGCTGAAAAAGCAATTTTTTATCATCTCATCTATCACCTATTTCCAAAAAGGATGGTGAAATATGTCAAGTGTTTGGGATTCGATTACTGAAGAAACAACAATCCAATTATCAAAATTGGACATCAATATTAATTTTGGAAATCCAGAGCCTAAAAATGACGCTTACGTTAAGGCTAAAACAGGTATCAGTTGTTGTAAGTGGGTTTTTGCAAAAAGAAAAACAGACCATGCTGTCTGGATAGAGCTAGAACTTACACCCAAACAAGGAACCCCCCAAAACGACCTATTTTCATATCTCAAAAAAAATAAACTTTCAATTGAGGAAAGTGTAGGTGCGTCCATTGAGCTGACAGAGAATGGGAAACATCGGAGAGTCAAATCATATCTTCAAAATACTAATATACCGAACTTGAACGAATGTGTGAAAAGAATGGTTTCATTCGTTGTTTCTATTCGTCCATACCTTTTTAAATACAGTAGTCTAGGGGGCTTTTCAGAGGAAAATACCAGTAATGACATCATGTTTTTATCTGAATATCAACTTATTGATAAGAAAGAAGGAACAATACAAATGGTATCCTCAAGACTGCATCTCTACGATTACTTTGCAGATAAAAGGTTTTTCTTTTCGAGGGAAGTTATCACAAGATACTACATTGCCCTAAAAACAAAACCATTCGTTCTTCTCACTGGAATTTCAGGAATTGGGAAAACCAAAATCGCCCAGATTTTCGCCCAATATATCTGTCAGGATGAAAATCCGGAGTCTATCAAAGAACGTATAGCATTTGTTTCAGTTCGACCTGATTGGGTTGACAATAAGGGGATATTGGGTTTCTACAACATCCTTGATGAGAAATATCATTCTACAAAAATTCTGGATCTTCTCCTTCGAGCAGAAAAGAATCCAGACAAACCTTATTTTGTCATTCTGGACGAGATGAACCTTGCCAAAGTTGAGCATTATTTCTCAGACTTTCTGAGTATCATGGAAAGTCGAACAGTGGACAACCCTGCTGGTGAAGCAATCCCTCTGCATCCATGTAACAGTGCCTGCACCATCAATGGAACAGAGGTTCCCAGTGAGATCAATATTCCCACCAATGTTTTTTTCACCGGAACGGTCAATGTCGATGAATCGACTTATATGTTCAGCCCCAAAGTTCTGGATCGTGCTAATGTTATTGAGTTTAATGAGGTGAGCTTGAAGGAGTATGCTGGCGGTTCAACACGCTCTGAACACTTTTTCCTTCGGAATCCAGAAGTTATTGGTACTTTCTTCGACAGCAGCAATAGTTCTTTTTGCCGAAAAGACGATTATCTGGTCTATTTAAAGCAACACGAACGGGAAAATGAGTACTTGCTGGATTTAGCAGCCATTCTCCAGGAGTACAATCTTCATTTTGGTTACAGGGTCGTCAACGAGTTCAGTAAATTTATCAATCTGGCGGGAAGTGAGCTGGAAAAATTCAGCTTGGAAGAAGCTATTGACATCCAGATTATTCAAAAAATCCTGACAAAGTTTCACGGAACCAGAGCAAAGCTTGAAGAACCTCTGAATCATTTATTTTCCTTCTGCTATATGGACAATCCTCCTGTCTCAGAATATTTGTTGAAAAAGGCAAGAAATTACGATTCTGACGCCCGTTTCCCACGAGCGGCAAAAAAAATTGCCCAAATGTTGAACCAGCTTTCAATCCAGGGTTACGCAAGCTTTATCGAATGATTATGCCAGTAATCAACTATGAGCCCTCCCTGCGAATGGCTTTATCCGGTGATCCTTTTTTCCCTGATGAAAAGATTGCTGCTGATTTCAGTGACCTCTCCCAACCAACAGAGCTTGAAGAGTGGCAAAGCTACTATGTTCGCTTTTATGGCGATACAATCCCGCCTCTTTTTTCGTCGAATTCTTTTTGTAGAAAAGCATTTCAGGGAAATATCTTCGAAGTAAATTTCCGGAATTTTGTTGGACTTTTAAAAATTGGCCGTCTCCAGCTCAAGATTCATAACAAAAAAATCAGCAATGAACTTTACGAGGTGATGCTCTCTGAACTGGCAGAGCAATACGCAAGCCTTGTTTTCAGTTTCGGTACGCCTGTCGGACAGCATTACTCTAAATCAGCACCGGGGGAAGATCCCGCATTTATTGAATATCTCTTTCTGAAAAAATATTTACTGGGCCAGTCTCCTGATCTTGATGCAATTAACGCCCTTTTCCTCCATAACCCGCACTGCATTTTCAAAACAGAAACGATCCGTTGCGCTATTCAGGATTGCCACACGGCAGATGCTGCCATAATTCATTCAATCATGCGAAGTCCAACGGTGTCACTCCGCCAAGGACATCCGCTCTTGCAGACCCGACTTGGAAGTATTTTTAATGCGAGGGTCGGATCAAGACTATTTCCTTCCGAAACAGCAAGAGTCGTTAAATATGAGACTGTTGATACCAACGAGAATCGTTTTATCAAGCATTTCATGCAGGAACTTCTAAGAAAAATTGAAAGTCTGCAAAGGGAACTTGTTCCCGGCAATGGCAGTAGCCTGAACCCCGACATACAAGATGATCTGAACACGCTACGCCAGAAGATATTCCACTTTCTGTCCCTCGGCATGTGGCAGGAAGTTGGACCACTAAAATTTATCCCGGCAAACTCACAAGTTTTGCAAAAAAGAGACGGATACCGGCAGCTTTTTTCCCTGTACTCCTTGCTTCAATTGGCAACAAGCTGTGATTTTCTACAGACGGATTTTGACCATCTTGTCGAAACGAAAGATGTGCCGACGTTATATGAGTACTGGTGCTTTTTTCAAATCAAAAACATTCTGGATACAATTTCATCCGCCAGCAGTATTGATCAAATTATCAACAAAAACCCTTTAGAGTATACGCTAACAACTGCCTTGAAAATTATCTATAAGAACGGGATTAATCTCTTTTTCAATAAGACATTCAGTGGTTCATCCGGGGTCAGAAACAACGATGAGTACAATGATAAAAGTTTTTCTCTCGGTGAAAGTTTTTCACACAATCTCCAACCCGACATCGTTATCGAAATTAATAATCGGATAATCATCTTTGACGCAAAATATAAAGGCAAGCGGGGCGGCTTTTATTGCGAAGAGGACGATGGGACTATCAGCGCGTGGAAGGAAGAGGATATAGATAAAATGCATACTTATCGGGATGCAATCAAAAATGTGAAGGGAAGCTATATTCTTTTCCCCGGACAAAAATCGGCACTCTTCCCTGCCCATAACAGTCGCAACTATTTTGAAGGTGTCAGTGCTCTTTCCCTGAGACCCGGCCAAGAAAAGAAAAACAATGGAGCTGATATCGCTAGAATCAGAGACGTAATTCAAGACTTTCTTGTCAATTTTTAGCCATATTAATTGGAGTGTCTTCTGACAACTTGCAGCAGGTAACGTATTCATGCAGAAAACAAAAAATGGCCAGTTAATCTATTCTGCCTCGGATCTGGTAAATTATCTACAATGTCCATCTGTTACTGCGTATGATATTCAAAATCTCGAATTCCCCCTACAGAAAACTCCAGACGACGAATATGTAAAAATCTTACAGCAGAAAGGGTTCGAGCATGAAAATGCTTATTTAAATGAACTCAGTCAAAGTTTCCCAGATGTTATCGACATTGCCTCTTTAAGTAAAAATTCCAACGAAGCAGCTCGCAAAAATACTCATAAAGCTTTGAAAAACGGAGCGGATATTATTTTTCAGGCATTTCTTAGTGATGAAGACAGAATTGGACACATTGATTTCCTCAGAAAAGTCGATAAACCGTCTGCTCTGGGAGCCCATTCCTACGAAATCATCGATACAAAACTTGCCAAGTCTGCGTCACCGAAATTCATCATTCAACTTTGTTTTTATTCTGATCTTCTGCAGCTATTTCAAGAGAAGCTTCCTGAAAACATTCACCTGAAACTTGGCGACGGTTCGTATCAATCATTCCGGCTGAAAGAGTATTACGCCTATTATTTGTCCGTATTATCCAGATTTAAGGAGTTTATCAAAAAGCCCGATTCACATTCTCCTGAACCATGCTCTCACTGTGTTTACTGTTCTTGGCTGGATCTGTGTAATGAAAAATGGCGGCAGGAAGATCACCTATCCCAGGTAGCAAATATCAGGAAAGATCAGAGAGAAAAATTAGTGCAGGCTGGTGTGACAACCCTGAAAGACCTTGCGCTGGCATCACCGGAAACCAAGGTTCCAAAGCTGCACACAAACACCTTTGATACGTTGCAAAAACAGGCATTTTTACAATTACAAAAAAGGGAAACCGAAAAGAACTATTACGAAATTCTTCCTGTTGAACCTTTGTCTCGGCGAGCGTTCAACCGACTCCCGGAACCAGCAGAAGGTGATCTCTTTTTTGATATGGAGGGAGATCCTCTTGAACCCGGTGGCCTTGAATATCTTTTCGGACTTTATTTTTTTGAAAAAGGAATGCCGGTATTCAAAGATTTCTGGGCTCATGACAGACAGCAGGAAAAAAAATCTTTTGAGTCATTTATTGATTTTGTCTGGGATCATCTCAATAAATATCCGCTGGCACATATTTATCATTATGCCCATTATGAGGAGTCAGCCCTCAAAAAGCTGATGTCTCTTCATGGCACCCGCGAATGGCAGGTTGATGAATTGTTGCGACACAATAAGCTTGTTGATCTGTACAAGGTGGTGAAAGAAGGGATTATGATTTCTGAAGCAGGTTATTCCATCAAGAATCTGGAAACGTTCTACATGGAAGCCCGCCAGTCTGAGGTTGTCAATGCCGTTGGAAGTATCATTTATTATGAAAAATGGAAACTGACCGGCGATAAAGGTGCTCTGGAGTTAATCAGAAAATATAATGAGGATGATTGCCGCTCCACTTTTCTGCTCTATGAATGGCTCCTGTCTATCCGGCCAGAATCCATCGGATACCTTGAAGAAAATGAGATGGGCAAGGCGGGAAGTCCGGAGAAATTCCA
>JAYEGO010000060.1:0-5507 GCA_034659155.1 Bacteroidota bacterium
CTCATTACCAGTTTCCCCGTAAAATATTGACGGATGGTTTCGATGTACAAGGCCAAGGGCAGTCCTTCCAGCAAAACCATGTCAAAGTGATTCTTGTTCAGGATTGAAATTAATTCATTGTTAAATCTTTCACACCAGAATCTTTCGATATTATAGGGGAGCCTGGAAAACAGAAAATTATGAATAAGACCTGAAAGTTTAATATCTGTATCAGTCTGAACTGAATTTAAAGAAACTTTGTCTTTTATGTGGGAGGGTATTTGGGGATTTTCCACATAATGTTTTTGGGTATTAATGGTCAGGATATGAACCGTGTCACCCTGTGAGACAAGCCCTTTAGTAAGCATCCATGAGGCCAGAGATCCTCCGTCTTTTGGAGGGTATGGGGTTTTGTTACAGATCTGGAGGATTTTCATGGTTCAAGCCCCTTCAATTAATTGGAATTTGGATTCATTTTCCGAAGTTTTCCAATTATTTTTTTTGGCCATTCCAGATAATTGTCAATATTGAAAATGGATGAATCATTAGTAGACTTAATTGTGAGAAATACTCCAATGGGCAAAAGGAAGAAGGAAGAAATCCACATTCCGGTAAAGGGATCCAGCACATCCTGACGTACGAATTTTTCACCCGACATTGAAGTGATGTGGTAGAAGAGAAAAAATAAAATAGAAATGACAACAGGCATCCCAAGTCCTCCTTTTCGAATAATAGCCCCCAGAGGAGCACCAATGAAGAAAAATATAAAGCAGGCAAAGGAAAGAGTAAATTTTCTGTGCCATTCAATTTTATATCTCCTGATTCGCTTTTCTTTGGCAAGGATGGTGTTTTTTGAGGTGATAATGAAACTCTTTGTTGACCTTGCCCTTGTAAGAGCTCTGTCCACATAGGATTCCTGTTCTCTCTGGTTCAGGGTTTTCAATATTTCTTTTGGTATAAATACAGAAGTATCAATGTATTCAGATTTGGCTTTCCGGGTAGAATCATTGTGAAACTTCTTTAATCTTTGTACCCCAACAAAAAGTTGATTTCTCCTTAAGGTTTTATTTGTCAGTTCTTTTCTTTTTACAAGAATATCAGATAATGAATCTGTTGCCTTTTCAAGTTGCTGCAGATTCAACATGGAATAATTGCTCTTAAAAAGATCTTCATCAGTACGGTTTAATCCAAATCCGGTAAGTTTTAGTACGACAATTTCTTTTTGAAAAAAGTCTTTTCTTGCAGGGTAAGATCTATCTTTTATTCTCTTCCTTCTGCTTCTACCATCCTGGAATTCAGTGTACGAGTAGCCATTGAATAGTGTAAGAACTATGTTTTGCTCATCAGCAGTCATCCGCATGTATCCTGAATCAGCATATGTCACAGCAATATTCCCGGCTTTTTCGGTATGATCGTAGATCAGGACATTTATCAGCAGGTTGGTTTTATAATTCTTTTCAGCTATTTTTATGCTATAACCTTCAATGCCATTATAAAACTGACCTACCTGAATATTAAGTTCAGGGCGCTGTCTCTGTATATCATAAAGCAGGGCTCTGGATTTAAGATTGGTAATTGGTAAGATATTGTTTGAAAAATAAAATGCGGCAATACTGATAATTATTACCAGCACAACCAGTGGCCTTAAAAATCGTTGAAGCGAAACCCCTGCAGATTTTATAGCTGTAAGTTCCATGTTTTCTCCAAGGTTACCAAAGGTCATCAAAGAAGCCAGTAGAATTGCCAGGGGCAGGGACATGGGGATAAAACTCAGGCCAAAATAGAATAGTAGCTCTCCAATAGTATTGAAATCCAGACCTTTGCCAACCAGGTCATCAATGTATTTCCATAGAAACTGCATTACCATTATGAAAAGCACAATAAGAAAGGTAAGAACCAGGGGTCCGATAAAGGATCTAACCAAATATCTGTGCAATCGCTTCATTATTATGACTTAAAAACAGCTTGAGGTATATTACAGGTGGTTGCAGTGGTAATTTCTTAAAGGCCAAGTATATGTTTTAAGTTGGCAATTTGTGTATCCCAAAGTTCTTTTGCATCAGTACACTCTTCTTCTTCAGCAAAATCTGTGATTAGTAAGGCTGTATCATTTGTAAGCTCTTCGATGTGAATCCGAAATTCAAAATAAGCTTTAGGATCTTCATCGTCAATCCAGTGGAATCTGGTGAAATGATTTTCTTTTTTAAGTATCATTTCGGCTATTTGTTCAGTCCCCTCCCAGACAAAAGTATACATCTTGCCATTTACATGCACGTCATCGGCAAACCATTCAGAAAGTCCACCAGCTGTGCTAAGCCTGGAGTATATAACCCTTGGAGAGGTATTGATAGAATACTCAAGTTCGAATTTTTTTTTCATATATAAGTTCTGCTATGAAAATGCAAAGGAATATTTGCAATATAAACAAAAAAGGGGTAATAAAAAATGGAATTTAGAAAAGTGTATTGAAAATTGTTATTTATGATTTTCTTTAAGGATTTAAAATGAAATTGTATATTTGCAAGCCGAAATTAAAGGCGAGATACCTGCCTGCCGGCAGGCAAGGCTCAGTTGGTCCCGATTTTTCTGAAATCTTTGATTTCATTAAAAAATCGAGGATCCTCGAAAAACTACAAAAATCGAAAGATTTTCTGTTTTTCGGGATTAGAGCGTCCCGATTACAATCGGGAAGGTTCGGGGGTTCACGGATAGGAGTTAAAAAATTAAAGGCGAGATAGCTCAGTTGGTTAGAGCGTATGATTCATAATCATGAGGTCACGGGTTCAACTCCCGTTCTCGCTACAAAGAAAAGCCTGGTACATCAGTACCGGGCTTTTTTATTAGCTTTATGCTATGTCATTTTTTATATACATAATTTATAGTGAAAGTAGGGATAAGTATTATGTCGGTTATACACAGGATATTGAAATCAGGGTAGAGAAACATAATGCTGGAGCAACACCTTCCACTCGACCTGGAAGTCCATGGATTTTCGTATATAGTGAGGAATATAATGAAAAATCTGTTGCTATTAAACGAGAAATTGAAATCAAGAAAATGAAAAGCAGGAAATATATTGAAAAGTTAATTGGGAACATACAGAATAGTTAGAGCGTCCCGATTGAAAATCGGGAAGGTCCCGGGTTCAACTCCCGTTCTCGCTACCATATAACAAGTGACTTGTAGGATTTATGCCCTCGGGTCGCTTTTTCATTGGAGACACAAATGGAGACACAGAGTTGTGAGTTGATTGATTTGTGACCTTGTGAGGCTGTATCGCAAACACAGACGAACTTTACATCATAAAATGGGCTTTGTGTTGTTTGATAGGGGTAGTTTTAATAACTATATCACCCGCTTTAACATCATCCAAACTCACTTTTTGTGTTAATTCACTAAACGGAGTTTTTTTTGAATCTTTTAACTTGTTAATTAGATAATTGAGGTATGCTTTCTTAATTGGTTCAATTCCCAAATGGTATTGAACCATGAAAGTTTCTGACTTCCTAATTTGTTTTACATGAACTTTTTCAATCTTCATTTAGGCCAAGAATAATTTGTTGCAAGCACTCTAATACAAGATCATATTTTAGCCCACTATGGGTATCTGTTATCTGATTTATTAGAATACTTCCTTCTTCTTTTTCAACTTCAGATTTAAGAATATTAGATACTTTTATTTTAGTTGATTCATAGTTTGATAATAATGTTGATATATCCCTTCCAATAAGTCTTGAGCCTGCAGTATTCATATCAAAATCGTCTACCTCATATAAGTCATATTGATCAGCTACGGCTCTTTCCATATAGATATTTAGATAATTGATAATAATAAATGCCATGTCATCAGCATCCTTATTACCTTTCATATATCTATCAAGCCATGCTACTATTTTAAGTATGAATATTCCAGCTAAAGGAGCAACCTCAATTTCAATTTCACCATCTATTTTCACAGGTTCTGTGTTTTCATAGACTTCTGAAAACCCTAGAACAGACATAGCAATTTCTTCCTCAGGGGGCCAAAAGATTTTGTCATCTTCTTTCATTACCTCCCCGAATGGAACAATATCTAATATAAATATACCTTGAAAGATGAATCTCTGTTTCTGGGTAGTATCTTTTTCAAAACCTTCAATATTTACAATGCCTTCTTCAATCTTTCTGTAGTCATCCCAATTGTTTATGGATATGGCAATATCTAAATCATGTGTTGCCCTTCCCGATTTTTCATCGTGCAATTGCATTATAATATCACGTGCTGTTGCGCCAATTACAAAAAAGCGTATATCTTCTTTGGAGAAATATTCAGTAAGCTTCTGTAATATTGGTTTAAGTAGTGGATGTTGAAACTTATCACTTGATATGTTGTAGCTCATTTTCAATAATAATTTTTGCTGATTCTATATTTCTTTCTTTTCCACTACTCATTAATTCTGCTAATACTATTAGAGTAGGAGCAATATTTTTATTCTTTTCTATAGCACCATCTTGCCAAAACATAGTTAGTATCTCAACATCACCTTCAGTATCGGGGATCAGTTTTAATTCGTTTGCAACTAACTGCCAACCTCCATTAGTATATATAGTGAAGTTTTGAGGTTGAAGTTGCTGAGTTAATAATGCTGCACCAGGTTCCCCTCCCCAAACATTGTTTCCTTTTATCTTTTCAAGTTCAATATTTTTCCATTGTCTGTAATTATCTTTATTGGAAAAACGAAATCGTTTTTTTAATAATCTTGGTCGTAACACATCATTAAATGCAATTATCCATCTTTCTAATAATTGCTTTTTGTTTTTGATATATCTTTTATTTTTTGCTCTAACTACAAATTTTAGGTCTTCAAGTTCTTTCATTATAATACTAACAGAACCAAGTGCAATTCCCGTCTTACTTGCTAAACTCCGATATGAAAGTTGTAAATCATCAGGTTGGGTTAGTAATTGAAAAATCAATTTTATACCCGATTCCTGAAAGGCTCTAGACTGATTGAAATTTGCAGGTTTTTCGGGCTTCTGACCTGTAATATAGAGTAAAAGTTTACCCTGTTTGATATAAGCGTTACCTGCTCTATCAATATAATTTATACCTTTTTCTTTCAATTCCGTTGCTATATCGGCAGCAATAAATTTTGCAATAGCAACAATTGGTTTTTTGGTCTTTTTCTTTAAATCATCAATTTCACCGAAAACAAGACCTTTGTTAGATGTTCTAATTTCAGTTTTACCTATTACTACAAATTGAGTGTTATTTATAGTAGCAATGGCATCATACTCTTTTCTGTTGCTATCAACATCAGCAGCAACATCAGCCACCTGCTGTAATTGAAAGATTGCATCGTATATAAAATCAATATTCTTATACATATTTACAACTTATTGCTCATTAATAACAGCCGTTCATCGACAATGAACATTCAAATATAATGAACATAATTATAAAAAGCAAGGGGATTGAAAATATAAATGATCAGTTTAATCCTCCTTCGCGTTCCGCTTCGGCGGACGAGAAAAATGGTTTAATTCCT